>JAJFVK010000005.1 GCA_021371795.1 Planctomycetaceae bacterium
ATTTTGCAACTCCTGTAATAAAAATAATATTATATTATAGGAGCCGAAAAGTCGATTTAAATTCTTCCCTATTAGGGAAGAGACTTTAACCCTCTCTTAACTTAAGCAGCTATACTGTGCCATTTCTCCTGACGGCAAACACTTTGCTTAATTATAATTAATTATAATTAGGGACAGCCACCTATTTTTGTGTTGACAAATGTAAAAGGGTTGATATTTTTATGCTATGCCGAGAATAGCAAGGATAGTTTTAGAAGGATTGCCGTATCATATTACCCAACGAGGTAATAATAAACAGGATGTATTCTTTGTCGATGACGACAAAAAAGTATATCTGGAAATTCTAAAGCAACAGGCGGAGAAATATGCCTTAACGCTGATGGGTTATTGTCTGATGACGAATCATGTTCATCTGATAGCGATACCTGCAAAGGCAGAGTCTCTTGCAATGGCGGTTGGCCGAACGCATTTCATTTACACGCAATACATCAATCGTTTTCACAAACGCAGCGGCCATCTCTGGCAGAGCAGATTTTATTCCTGCGGCCTTGACGAGCATCATTTCTTTTCAGCGATGCGGTATATAGAGCATAATCCATTGCGTGCCGGCATAAGCCGTAAGCCGTGGAATTATGAATGGTCGAGTGCGGCCGCGCATATTGACGCAAACAGTAAATCGGAGCTGCTGGATTTACGCAGATGGTATGAAATGATGCAAGCCGGTCAGTGGAAGCAATTGTTGATGCGGAGATTGCCGGACAAAGAAATTAA
Organism: Planctomycetaceae bacterium; assembly: GCA_021371795.1. NCBI lineage: Bacteria > Pseudomonadati > Planctomycetota > Planctomycetia > Planctomycetales > Planctomycetaceae > Planctomycetaceae bacterium. The sequence goes on from JAJFVK010000005.1 coordinate 772, forward strand.
GGTGCTTCGTAGCGGTACATTGCGAGGTCGGCCATTGGGCAGTGATAGTTTTATAAGTAAGCTTGAAAAGCTGGCAGGCCGCAGATTACGTCCGTTGCCGGTTGGCAGACCAAAGAAAGAAAACGATGGGAATAAAAAGAAAAAATAGGTGGCTGTCCCTAATTCTCCTGTAGGATGTAAAAATGCAATGTTGGTTTGATAAATGGTTATATTTGATGGGTCATTTGGCCACATGGATACTTCGCTTGACTTTGGTCTTTGGCTTCGGAGTTGCATTCGGAGAAAAATACCCTGATTCACATATTTATCTTTATTTGGCGTTAGTCATATTTATTTGTGCCTTTGCAGTTTTGATTGCACGATGGCGAGCAGGCAGAATCAGAAACAAAAAATCAGATTAAACAAGTGTTGTGGAAACTGATAATGCGGGAATTGTTCAGGCTGCTTATACTTATGGTAACGATTTAATATCGATGAATAGATCGGGTGCGAATAGTTATTACCATTATGATGGTTTAGGTACGACAAGGCAAATGACGGATTCATCAGGTACTGTCGTGAAAAGTATAAACCATAATTGACCAAAGTGCCATTGTTGGGTATTTACTCGACAGTGGCACTTTTTTTATGGGGGCAAATAAAGGTGTCCGGTACAGTTTTTAATTGACTAAAATATTTCGATAAATTGATGCCTTACTAATTTTCATATTGATCGATTAGGCGCAGCGGGGCTGTTGAAAAAGTTTTCTTTTGTTCTGTTCGGCAACAATCGGCAGCATATTGTGAATGTGGAATTTAATTGTAAAGAGTTCGTCAAAAAGTTCGTCAGTGTGCAGTATATACGGAGTTGTAAGTAACTTGTATATGGAGTTGTAAACCACTTGCAAGTGAGTTTTTGACTTAAAAACAGGCTTGCAACCTTTTGTCAATACTGGTATTATAGACGCACCAATGGACTTCGAATCCGAAGGTTACAGGTTCGAGTCCTGTCGGGTGCATTTGTTTATCTTATGGTCGAGTGTTAGTCGGCGGTCAAATCGCAGCCTGTTTGAACATCTTCTCAAAAAGTTCCATACCAAAGCCCATCACATTTGTCAGACTACCGTCAATTCTTTCGATAAATTTATCTCCGCCTTCCTGAATTGCGTATGCACCGGCCTTATCCTCCCATGTCCCTGATGCTATATGCTCGGCAATCTCTTTGTCAGTCATTTTTCTCGGATATACTGTCGTAACGTCGTACTCCACAGTTTTAAAATCAGCATTTTTCTTTATCATCGCTATCGCGGTAATAATCTTGTGCGGCCGGCTGAATAATTTTCTTGTAATCTCCTCGGCGTGCCAGGCTGACTCGGCTTTGCCGATAATTTCGCCGTTGAAATCCGCGATGGTATCGGAGCCGACGACTATTTTGTTCGGAAATCTATCCCCGACGTCCTGTGCCTTTGCCATTGCGAGTTTGCACGTGTATTCCATTGACGTCAACCCATCGGCAGAGATTTTAGACTCATCGACATTCGATACGACAATCTCAAAATTGTATCCTGCTTTTGTGAGAAGTTCTTTTCTTCTTGGAGAAGCAGATGCGAGAATGAATTTTTCAGTCTTTAACATTATACCAATCGTAATAAAAAACGGTGTTTGTACATCGCGGTTTAGCGAAGCTGGCGTAATAATTTACAAAACCTTTAGACGCGATATTAATTATGCCGGGTGGCATTATACGGATATTTAAAATTATTCATGCGTTAGTCTGCGGGTAAAGCGAAGCGGGCCAATAAGTTACAAATATCACAACGCGCGAGCAATAATACCAATTGGTATTAATAGCTTGATACGGAAATCGAATAAGTAATTTTTCCGCAGTACGCAATAAATTCCGGTTCGATTTTTTTAATATCCTCGCCGACATAAATCTTAAATAATTTTTGCGCGATGTAACTGTTCCATTGCGCAGTCAGTGCGATATTTCTGTCCGATGCGATTTGTGCTTCCGTTGGGCTGATTGGCCAGGTGCCTTTGAAAGCGCCGAGCATCATCTGATAATAATTGCCAAGCCTTTTGCCGTAATTTTCTTCACGCAAAAATCTTACGAACGCATAAGACTCTGCGTAAAATGCCATTGTCGCGGCATCAGACTGGTTATTGTGCAGAACTGTTTGGCCGGGGTTCAATGCAATCAGTGTTTGCAGTGGAATCATCTTTCCGTTCTGCATTGTGAGCTTCAGCGAACCAACACGCTGATAATTTTTGGCCGGCAGGAAAATAAATCTTCCGCCCTGCATTGTGCTGTTTTCAAAAAGCTGCGCGACGCCTTCGTCGAGCCAGCTCGGCAGGCGATATTTGAAATATTTATTGCAGAATTGATGCCAGCCTTCATGCCCGATAACGCTGAAAGTTCGCGTTCTGCCGATGTTGTATGCGACACAGGTGTCATTTAAAAAATATGCGCCTTTTTTGATTTTCTGATACATCGGCCATTGTGCGCCTGTGAAAGTTTTTGAGAACTGTTCCCATTGTTCGCGAGTGTTGAACAGATAAAGCTTCGATTTGCCGAGAACCGTAACCGGTTCGGGAATCTGTTCCTGATACTGCTGCCAGACTGCTTCTACAAACGCCGGAATCTGTTTGAGCATCAGCGGTTCAAACATTGTTGTATAGATTTCATAATGACTTGTCTCAATCACCAGACCGGAGCCGTAGGGGCTTTGCCATTCGCGAACGGATTCGACTGCAGGCAAAGGTTTGATGTACTTAATCAGACCTTCAGCGGTTGATAATTTAGCCGGAACATTTTTTTGCGGGACAGTATTGCTTTCCTGACAACCAGAAAAAGTTAAGCCACAGAGGACACAGAGGACACAGAGATTAATTTTATTTTTTATTTTCATTTTCTTCTTCAATAATTTCAGCGGTGAATAAATAGACTTCGGTTTTTTTGTCTTTCCATATGTCGTCAGGCAGGCCGGCCTTGTGCGAACAGCAATACGATAAAAATTCTTCTTTGCTCCAGCCGGTTTCAGTCGCTACCTGCGGCAGAAAACAGCCGCTTGCGTAACCGCGACGGATATATATGCCGTCAATTCCCAACCGAAGATTCAGCGGGTTATCGGTTTTTTGAAGCGGTGAAAGAACTGAAATTTCGATATCAAGCTCGTCAACTTCTTTGGGGGTGATTGGCTCACCGAAAAATCTCGAATCCTGCGTTGATGAAGCGATTGCCATATCGTGAACTAACTCGATAAGCGGTCTGTCTGAAGTGAACTGGCCGATACAGCCGCGAAGTTCGCCTCGATTTTTCAGCGTTACAAAACATCCGCAGTGTGCATTCAAAACGGGATCATCGGAAGATACCGCCGCAGGTTTTTTCCGTGATACAGCAGCTTTGACAGTTTCCCTTGCGACTGTCAGCAATTGTTTTTTTTGTTCTTCGTTCATTATTTGAATAATTTAATTGCGAGGAAACCGCCGACAAGAAGAATCATAAAGACCAGCGTCAGCAGGTTAAAATATTTGTCGATGAAAGGCCTGATAGCTTCGCCTTTCCAGCGGAACAGTCCTGCGACCATAAAAAATCTCGCGGCTCTGCTAATAACTGAAGCGATGATAAAGCCGGGGAAAAATATTCTCGCAACACCCGCCGAAATTGTGCAGACCTTATAAGGCAGCGGCGTGAAACCTGCGGTGAAGACAATCCAGAAATCATACTTGTCGTACAGATTTTTGAAAGTCTCGAAATTCTTCTGCGTGAAGCCGAGCGAACCGAGATTCGCAAAAACCCACTGGTCAATCACTTCCCATAATCCCATTCCAATTAGATAGCCCGCGATTCCGCCAAGAACAGAAGCGATTGAACATATAGTTGCAAAACGTATCCATTTTTTCGGAGCGCCAAGAGCCAGCGGAGCCAGCAAAACATCCGGCGGAACAGGAAAGAAACTCGACTCGGCAAAACTTAAGCAGAAAAGTGCAACCATACTGTGCTTTGTATGCGCGAAATGCAAAACCCAATCATACAGGCGTTTGTGAATGTGCCAGGCGGGGACTTTTCTTGTGGGATTGTTGATTATTTCAGCGGATTCATTCATACATTTAAAATTTAATATTTAAAATTCAAGATTTGAGGAATCGCCTGCGGCGAACTAACGACAAATGAGGGTGTTGGGATTCGAACCCAAGACCTACGCATTAAAAGTGCGTTGCTCTACCAGCTGAGCTACACCCTCATGTTCGCATAAAGTCAAGCGGTTGCGTAACTTGTATCACTCATAGTCCAAACCCGACTCAAATGACACCAGATTCGCAACCGTATTCGTCTGACGAACTGAAATAAGATGGGATAATTTACTATAAAAGCCAAAATTATGCAAGAGGAAATGTTTTAATCAGTTTTTGCCGTTTCAGGCTTATTTTTGGCCAAATTTCGCAGGGTCATGAGCTTTTGACGAATTTCGTCGGCCATTCTGCTGTTCGGAAAGCTCTTGATAATCTCATGGCCGGTTTGGAGCGCTTCAGCCCATTGTTTGTCGCTGACGGCCAGTGAAAAACGTACGCCAAGATTGTGCAGCTTGTTTTTGAATACTTCCGTGGCGGCTTCCTGAAGCGCAAGCGCTTCGCTGGGCGTTAAATAAGTATCAAGGTCCTTGAGAATCACCAGACTTCTGTCGGTATCGTCTCGCTTGACCGCCTCGTCCCAGGCGGCAAGAAGCTGACGCTTACGCTGTTCTTTTTTGTCGGCCAGTTTCTGATGCAGAGCTTGCGCCTTTTCAGATTCAGGATAATTCTTTATCAGCCGTTCAATCTGTATGCTCGCCGTCGCCCACTGGAACTGTTCGAGCAGCTTGTCGATGTAACCGATGATTTGATTGATTTTTCCCTGCTCTGTCGAGTCGCGATAATTGTCGGCGGCCATTTTTAATTCTTCAGCGAGAGCCTTGTATTCGCTTCGCTGTGCGATTGCGTCAATCATCGCATAAGTCGCCTTGTAATCCTGCTGATGAAGTTTTTCCATAACCGATGCGCGGAGATACTGATTGTCCATATCACGGTAGGCGATTGTTTTCGCCGCTTCGCTTAATTTCACGCCCTGACTGATTTGCTCGAACATATTTCTGCTCGCGGCCAGGCCGTCGCTGATGCGATCGAGCGACTGCTGCTGATTTGTGAGAATTTCGGCGATTTGGTATAACAGCAATATAATCGCAAAAATGCCAACGCCTGCTGCGACCATTAGGGGAACAAGATAAAGGTTTTCGGCAAGGGAAGATTCTGTTGTGCCGCTGAACATCCACAAAATAACGGTCAGGACCATCAAGGCGACAAAGATTAGATGCCATTGCACGAGCCAAAGCGTCTTGGGCAGTTTTACTCTCATAGTTTTCAACTCCGCCAAATTAGACATATATATAGTACTACAAAGTTTGTTTTAATGCAAGCGGTTCAGGGTTCTTATAAAAGTTTTTTGCTTTTTTTCGGGAAAAGGCTTTTTTTTGGAATCCCGCGGGTGTAAAATACACCCTGACACGGATGGTACATATATTGCACGCATATCAGACAGGGACGTAGTTTAAACGCAGGAAGCTAACAGAAGAAGTTTTCGGTTATCCGATAAAAAAAGGAGGGTATTCAAATGGATATTTCTGCTTTTGAGACAAAACTGAAACACCTGCTCGATGAAGTTTCAAATCTGCCGGCAGCACGGTCAAGCAAAAACATACTGCTTTCCGTCAGGTCGCAGCCTAAAAAGGGTATTAAGACGCCCGAAACGCTGGAGGATTCGCTCGCACAGCTTCAACTGATTGTCAAATACCTGATTTTTGACGTGGAAGCGACCAGACGGGAAAATAAATACCTTCGCAAAGTCCTCGAAGGGCAGGAAGATTAGCCGGCATAATCAGTTATATGGATTCTATAAATTATTCGTGCGTTACTCCGCGGTTAAAGCGAAGCGGGCTAATAAGTTGCAACCCTTATAACGCGCGAGCAATAATACCAATTGGTATTATGACATTTGAGCAAAATATTGTATTTGCAATAGGGGGGAGTGTAACCATATATATATATAACTATGGCAGATGACCTGAAATATACAATTTTTAAGACCAAATGGGGCTTTTTCGGGCTGCTTGCCGATGAAAAAGGGCTGCTAAAAACCTGTTTACCGATGGAAAACTCCGAGGCGGTTAAAAAGCATCTGCTGGCCGGCACATCATATCAGGCGAACAAAGTCGAAAACTTATATCACAATTTAGAAAAAGCTATAATTGATTATTATAACGGTAATTATGTGGATTTTCAGGCTTTGGAAATTACATTAAACCAGGACAAACTCACAGATTTTTCCAAGCGGGTTTTAAAGGTTTGTCGGAAAATAAAAATCGGGGAAGTGGCAACCTATGGCCAATTAGCGACAATGGCAGGTTGTCCGGGTGCGGCAAGGGCGGTCGGCAGCGTAATGGCAAAAAATAATTGGCCTTTAATAATCGGCTGTCATAGAATCGTAAAAAGCGATGGCTCAATCGGCAATTTTAGTTTTGGCGGAAGCAAAACAAAAAACCGAATGCTCGAACATGAAAAACAAATGATGAAAGGATTAAAATGATTCCGACAAAGAAAATAGAATCCGGCAACGCACCGGCGGCAATCGGACCCTACTCACAGGCGATTCGAGCAGGCAACACGGTTTATATGTCCGGCCAGCTTGGCATCGACCCGAAAACCGGAAAGCTCGTCGACGGTGGAGTCGCAGAACAAACGAGGCAGGTGCTGGAAAATATCAAGGCCGTTCTGTTCGCGGCGGAGTTGAACCTCACAAGCGTTGTAAAGGCTGAAGTCTATCTAACAGATATGAGCGATTTCGCAAAGATGAATGAAATCTACAGTACATATTTTACGCAGCCGTATCCGGCTCGTGTATGCGTTGTGGTCAAACAATTACCGAAAGATGGACAAGTAGAAATTTCCGTTGTTGCAGTCAAAGAGTCTAATTTATAAAAGTTTTGGAACAGTATGAGCATCTTTGAAATAATAATGTTGTTGTGTTTTGCGGCGGGTTGGCCGTTTTCAATTTATAAATCTTATACATCGTGCGTCAACGGCGGAAAAAGTCTGCCGTTTCTCGTTATCGTTTTCGTCGGTTATATCGCTGGCATAATGCACAAGGTACTCTACAATTTCGACGGCGTTATATACCTCTACATCCTAAACGGCGCAATGGTAATGATAGACATTATGCTTTATTGGCGAAACTGGGCGGCGGCAAAGGTTAATTGCAATTAGGCGAAAGATTGCACGTCAGCCATTCTTCAGCGAACACCGCAAAGTCAATCATATTTACTTTGCAATCCTTATTAAAATCGGCACGCGGAAACTTCGGACAGGAAAGCTCTGTACTGTAATGCGTTAAAATAACGGAATTGATAGAATTGTTATCGTAAAATATATCGAAGCTGCCGTCTTTAAAAACATATTTTGAAACCGCGTTACTAAATGTGCCTGTTACATGTTGAGCGGCAATAATGTAAAATACATCATAATAATTCGGCACATAACCATCAACGAGTTCAACATCGAGAATGCCATCAAGCGAAACCTGGCCGTAAGCGGGATGAGTAACTCGCAGATGAGAATACTGGCTAACCGGTTCGATACCGCCAATAGCAATTTTTAAAGTTGCCATCGCATCCTGTGAATAATTGTATTCAAGCTCCAATACCTTGTTGGTTCCATTATCTAACGGCTCAACAACGCCGCCATTGTTTTCAACGTGCGCCCAAATCACACCATTACCCTTGAGCGTTCCGCCCTGAAGGATAATTGAATTTGCAACTCCTTCATTGTATTCGGCTTCAATTACGCCTGCGTCCATTGCGATAGTTCCATTCGGCCAGACTTTAACGTATTGGCCTTGCAGCCACGTCGGTGTAAAATTAACGCCGGTTGAATCTTCAGGGTTATCATCGATAATATTTATTTGTCCGGTTCCGCCGGCTTTTTCGAGAGTGCCGCCTACAGCGACAGAGTTAGCGCAATCGACCCATGAGCCTTCGTGAATGTCGAGTAATCCTGTGCTTCCTGTATTTTCAGCGATGGTCATCGTGCCATAATTTAAAATTTTTGAGCTGTACACGCTAATTTCAGCTTTGCCGCTTTGTCCGAGGCTAAAATTTTCCCATGAGTTTCGCACTTGTAATTCAGTTTGATGACTTTGGCCGGTGATATTTATTTCTGCTGAAGAATTCGGATATAACGCCATAGTGAGTTTTCCGATTTCCATAAATCCGCCGTTGGTGATATTGACCGTGGTGCCTCCTGAAACGGACATATCAAATTGGCCGTCAACATACCAATACGAGTTAATGCCGTTGACGTCGATTTGCACATTGCTTTCAGAACCAAATGCGCTCAAGCCGTGGCCGTGATAGAATTTGGCGTTGTCTAAAATGGCGAGGTTTGCGTCGCCGTCTTCACCGAGCCAAATGCCGTGCCAGTTCTCGTCATACATTGTTGTCCAAGAAACGTTTGTGCCGGATAGAGTAAGGCTTCCTGCAGAATCGGAGTATTGTCCGATGGAAACTTCTCTGCTGTAAACATTACCATTATTTATGGTTAGACCTGCCCGGTCATATTGACCGATGTTTACGGAACGGTCGTATTCAGATAAATAATCCAGCGAATAATTGTATCCGCCTAAATCCATTGTAACGTTGGAGCCATCGACATACAGAGCATCATTGGAAAAATAATTGTCGAATGTAACGGTGTAAGCTGCGGGCAGAGTGAAGCGTACAATGTCGCCGCCGTCAAGACCGGGAACACCCTGCGGAGTCCAGTTGTTGGCATCTCCGAATGTTCCGCCGGCAGAATTATTCCAAGTGTAATCTTCAGCGAAGACAAAACAGTTTGAAGCTAACAATACAAGAATTGCTATGATTCTTCTTTTCATCTTAAACCTCCTTAAAAATCCCCTTAATACCGATTATATAATCAGACTATATAGCCGAATTATATACCACGATTTTTCAAAAAATCAATTAGTATTAAATGATGATATAAATGCGTCTAAAGTCTTATTCCTGCATAGTTTTGATAAAGCTGTCGGCCTCGGCGATGGATTTTTCCATCTCGGCAATCAATTTTGCAATGTCCGTTTCCATTGTTGTAACTTCTGTTTGCAGCGAAGCGATTGCCTGTGCATTTAAGTTATGCTTCAAATATAAAACCTGGTCGCGAAACGCGGAAAGTACCGGCTCGATTTTACTCTCCGCTTTTTTCATCGCTGTAATCAACTGATTATATTTCTGCTGGGTCTGCTGGAGTTTTTTTTTGCTGTCGGCTTTCAGGTCGGCGTTTGTGTACTGGTCAAGCTCTTTTGTCCATTCAGCGAACAAATCTTTGGCGACATCCTCAACAGCGGCGATGCGTTTTGTTACAGCGGCGGCCTTTTCTTCGCTGTCTGCAAGCTCGTCTTTGAGTGTATCGTATTTTTCCTGCAATTCAGTTGAAGGAACGTTTACAACGCTTTTGAATTTGTCCAGCGCTGATGCGAATTGTTCTTTGGTTTGCTGCTGTGCGTCGCGAGCCTCTTCAACACGGTCAACGAGAATGTCCCGTTTCTGCTTGCCGAATTTTTCCATTGTGCCGTAATATAGACTGTTACAGCCTGATACAAACAGTAACGCAATTGAAATCAGCAATACCTTTTTCATTTTTCCGTTCCTTCGAAATATTGTTTTTATTACCCCTCCCTCACGGTCAGGGCTCTGATTTTATTTTGTCAAACTAAAAGTATCCTGCGCGATTGCGAGTTCTTCATTTGTCGGAATTACAAAAACTTTCACTTTTGAATTTGCAGAACTGATTGTGCGTTCGTTGCGATTTTTCGCAGTATTTGCGGCAGAATCTATTTCAACGCCAATTTGCTCAAGTTCGCCGCAGGATTTTGCTCTAACATCCGGCGAGTTTTCGCCGATGCCGCCGGTGAAAACAATCGCGTCAAGTCTGCCAACTACTGCTGTGTATGTGCCGATATATTTTTTTATCCTGTAGCAGAAAATATCGAAAGCAAGCTGTGCGCGTTTGTTGCCTTTTTCGGCCTGTTCGCGGAGATTTCGCATATCATTCGAAACGCCGGAGATGCCGAGCAATCCGCTTTTCTTGTTGCACATCGTATTCAAATCGTCAACGCTGTAACCTTTGTCGGACAGATAGAAAAGAATCGCAGGGTCGAAATCGCCTGTGCGAGTTCCCATAACCAGACCTTCCAGCGGCGTAAGTCCCATCGATGTGTCGATGCTTTTGCCGTTCTTTACCGCGGCCATCGAGCAACCGTTGCCAAGGTGGCAGGTAATGATATTGATATCGTTAATATCTTTGCCGAGCATAACGGCGGCGCGTTGAGTGATATATTTATGGCTTGTGCCATGGAAGCCGTATTTTCTGACGCGGAATTTTTCGTAAATTTCGTAAGGCAGCGCGTAAATAAATGCCGTCTGCGGAAGTGTTGTATGAAACGCAGTGTCGAAGCAGGAGACCTGCGGAACGTTCGGCAGGGCAATTTGAGCGGCCTTGATGCCAGTCAAATTCGGCGGATTGTGCAGAGGAGCAAGGTCTGCGAATCTTTCAATCGAGTCAATCACGTGTTCGTTGATAACGCACGAAGCGGTAAACTCTTCGCCGCCGTGGACAACGCGATGACCGACGGCGTTAATTTCAGAAATATCTTTCATAACGCCAGTTTCCGGCGCAACGAGAGTTTTGAGAATAAGTTTCATACCCTCTGAATGGTCGGCGGCTTTTGTGTCGATTTTGTGCTCTTTTGAGTCGGTGGTGTGGGTTAATTTTGATGTTTCTTCGCCAATTTTTTCCAAAAGGCCTTTCGCAACTACTTTCTCGGCAGGCATTTCGAACAATTGATACTTAATCGAACTGCTGCCGGCGTTAATAACTAAAATCTTCACTTTTAATAGTCCTTAATATTTAAATATAATTAAACCATAACTTTATAGTCATAACGCCTTTAAGTCAATTATCAATTTTCACTTGTAACAAAATGGATTGGCATATAGATTGGTGTCATGAATCGAGCGATTTACAGAATTATCGATGCGAATTACAACCGTGCACGCGAAGGGCTGCGCGTTGCGGAGGAATTCTGCCGGTTTGCGCTCGATAATCAGCAGCTTTCATCACGCTGCAAGGAAATCCGACATAAATTAAGTGCCTCAATCTCGAAAATTGATGCACAAAGACTTATTTCGTCTCGTGATACGGAAAATGACGTCGGCTGCGATGTAAAAATCGCCGAGCCGATGAAACGCCAAAGCCTTGAAGATTGTGTAACGGCCGGCCTTGCCAGAACTGTCGAGGCGATAAGGGCAATCACGGAATCTGTCGCTATAATTGACAGTAAACTGGCACAGGAATTTGAAAAAATTCGTTACGAATGTTACACAATCGAAAAAGACATCTCTCTTTTCGGATTCCCGGCCGTAAAATTCAAAAATACAAGACTCTATTGTATTATTACTATGCAGGCAGGTATTGATGTATTAAAAATCGCAAAACAATGTGCGGCGGGCGGTGCGGATTGTTTGCAGTTAAGAGCGAAAGATATATCTGATTGCGAACTTTTGCCGCTTGCACGTGAATTTGTTAAAATCGGTAAAGACAATAATGTTGTCAGCATTATTAACGATAGGGCAGATATAGCAATCGCCGCGGATGCTGACGGTGTGCATCTTGGTCAAAATGATTTGCCGACCAATGAGATACGTAAATTGCAGTTAAAGCCGTTGATTATTGGCGTAAGTACTCATTCAATGAGCGAACTTGCCTCCGCTGTCGAACAACGGCCGCATTATGTCGGCGTTGGTTCTGTTTTTACAACGAATACTAAACAACAAGTTGAAATTTGCGGGTTAGATTATGTGAAGCAGGCGACAGATTTTCTAAAAACCAAATCAATCGAAGCTGTCGCAATCGGCGGAATCACTCTGGAAAATGTTGATAAAGTTATACAGGCAGGAGCAAAACGAATCGCAGTTTCATCGTGCGTTTGTCTGGCGGAAAATCCTGCAAATATTTGCAAAAAATTCAAAGAAAAGCTTGACAGAAATATTTGATATTTTTCTAAAAATGGAGGTCCGAATATAAGTTCTTGATTTTTAATAAGCTATAATCGTTTTTAAAATTGTGAGTTATCCACTTGAACCAGTAAATCCCGAAAAAATATTTTTTGGCATAAGATTTGAATAGGAACGATAAGATAGATAATATAGTGTTGCAGGTGTTTTATTGAATCCACAAAAACTCTGGTTTTAAGTCCTTTACAATGAGAGAGTTGCATGTGTTAGATGTTTGGCGTTTGTCTGGCAAAAATGTAATTTTAATATATATAATTCAACACCGGTAATTACCCTGATTAACCAATGCGTTTATTTTAACATTTACAATACGTTATCAACAACTTATCCACAAGGAAAAATACAAAATTAGTGGCAATCGCGGCTGCAAGAACAGCAGGATTGTGTCAAAAAAGCATTGTAAATCGTATAGCTGTCGGAGACGATTTTACTATCATATAATATGTTATTGTTAGTAAAGGAATCGATATGCAGGAAACTGGTAAAAAACGATTAAGTCAAGCATTGCTGAAAAAGAATGGATTTGTCATTGTGGCCGAACTTGTCGGCGGGCCGAACTTCAATTACGCTCCAATCGAGAATTTCCTCACAGCATTCAAAAGCAGCGGCGGCAAAGATATTCCGCAGGGATTCAACTTTGTCGGTATTACCAGTCCGCAGAGTCCCGGCGGTGTCGCCAATATCGAACCCGCTGATGTACATCGTTATCTCGAGAGCAAAAATCTGCTCGGCGAACTTGATTTCATTCCGCATATCAGCAGCAAAGATTCCAACGCTGACGCCATCACAAGTCTGCTTGCCGCTCACAAGGCGGCTGGCGTCGAAAGCGTGCTTGCGCTCACAGGCGATAAACCCGTCAGCTCACGCGGTGTATTCGAACTTGAATCGACGAGTATGCTTGCGAAAATCACACGCATAAATAATGAAGCGTATTTATCGGCGAAAGTGGAAAGTCTTGCCGCGACGAAGCAATTTTTCGCCGGTGCGGCTGTATCGCCTTTCAAATATACCGAAGCGTCCCAAATGCAGCAGTATTTCAAGATGGAGAAAAAAGTCGCCTGCGGAGCGAAATTTCTGATTACGCAGGTCGGCTGGGACTGGAAAAAGTCTGTCGAACTTGTGCGCTATCTGAAAGAGAACAATATAGATGTGCCGGTGCTCGGCAATGTTTATCTGTTGAGCACAATTACGCCCGCACCGCGGCTTATGCACGATATAAAACTGCCGGGCTGCTTTGTCAGCGATGAACTGCTGGCGAAAGTTTATTCTGAATCCGTCGATGAACATATCGAACGCGCCGCCCAGCAGATTGCGATGTATAAGGCAATCGGCGCAGCCGGTGTTGACCTCGGCGGTGTGCACGATTATGAAATGTTCATAAAGATTCTTAAACGTGCAGCCGAGATAGGCGGTAACTGGGAACAATTTAAGACAAATCTCTGCTGGCCGCCGATAAAAGCTTTTTATCTCTACGACGAAACGGGCAACAGGGCTGCATTGTCGGAGTATCCGAAAACATTCGGCCATCGTTTCTTCGATTTTATGCATTGGGCGATACTCGACCCGAAACATAAAGGTTTTCACGTATTTAAAAAGATAATGAAATTTTTCGGAGCCGACAAAGGCAAAGGGTTTGTATATAAGAGCTTCTTTATGGTTGAAAAGCCGATGAAGTACTGTCTGTTCGACTGCGAAGAGTGCGGCGATTGTTATCTGCCGGAGAATTTCGGGCTTTGCACAATCGGTTGTTGTGAAAAAGGTATGGACAACGCACCCTGCGGCGATTCGACTGTCGAAGGCAAATGCGGAAATAATCTTGAACGTATTTGTATTGGCGATAGAATCTACAAAGCGGCAGGCGCGGAAAAGGGCGGCTATGAAAAATTAAGAAAGACCATTAACAGGCCGAGAATCCCCGCTCTTGAACATTCCGCGTCGATACCGAACTATCTTTTTGGCAGGGACCATACAATGAAAAACGCGATTATAAACATCGGCGAATCAGTTCACGCTTCGATTCCGAAAACAGGGCAGATAATGAAGCAGCTTCTGGCTCTTGGCGATGACTGTTTCAGCAAACCAAGTCCTGAATTTGAATATGTTAAGGCGTTGATTGAATCGCAGACTGCCGATGGTGCGGATTACATCGCGGTCAATATCGACCAGTTCGGCGAAACAGACCCAACTCTTGCGGTTAAGCTGATGAAGGAATATGTCAAACTCGTTCGCAAATTCGGCAGAGGCGTGCCGGTTTGCGTTGACAGCAGCGATGACGATGTTCTTATCGCAGGCCTGAAAGAATGGTACGATACGGATGAAAAAGTTCTGCCTCCGCTGATTAACTCAATAAAGATTTATACGATTGATAATATGATGCCGCCGAAAAAGCATTTCGATTACAAGTTCATCGGCCTGCTCATCAGCGAAGCAAAAGCGACAACAGATAATGTTGACGATTTGTTTAATCTGGCTAAAACAATTTACGATGCTGCGATGAAGCACGGCTTCAAGGCGGACGAAATATTTTTCGATTCGACGGTGTTCCCGCTGGCAATCGATATGCCGATGCAGCCGGGCGTGCCGGGTTATACTTACAGAACTTTCAACACAATTAAGAAAATCAAAACTGACCCGCAGTTGAAGAATTGTCATTTCTCGCTGGGGGTAACAAATAGCGTTCGCGATTTACCCGCCAGAAAAATCGGCGTAACCCGCGCGTATGTCGAAGTCGCGATGCGTTATGGCCTTGACGCCGGTATCGTCAATGCTTCGCACCATCTTGGGAATGTTCCGGCGGACCCGGATTTGGTTAAACTTGTCGAGGCTTACGCAGACCTTGACGGCTCGAGCGAAAAACTTAATACCGCGATGATGCTGATGGGTGAGTTCTGTCAGAAAAACAGAAAACCAACGGCGTAGCAGAAAGATAAGTCTTTGTTTTGTAGGTATTTGAAATTGTTCTTGCAAATTAGAAATTGATTTCTAAAATGCAAAAATGATTACTGAAAAATATAAAAAAGCATTAGACGTATTAACTAAACATAATCAACAGCATCTGTTAAAGTTCTGGAACGAACTCGACGATGGCGGCAAAGAAAAATTGCTTAGCCAGATTGAACAGATAGATTTTGAATCGCTCGATTCGAAAATAGATGAGTATGTAAAGAATTCTGCGCCGACAAAACTGCCGGCGAAAATCGAACCCGCTCCGGTTTATACCGCCCAACCCAAAACGCCCGCGGAAAAAGAAAAATTTGCCAAAGCGAAGAAACTTGGCGCCGAACTTATGTCAAAAGGCAAAGTCGCCGCGTTCGTTGTCGCCGGTGGGCAGGGTACACGACTTGGCTTTGACGGCCCCAAAGGCGATTTCAGAGTCAGCCCGATTAAAAATAAATCATTATTCCAGATTTTTGCAGAATCGATAAAAGCAGCAGGGAAAAAATATAATTTTTTGCCGAAGTGGTACATAATGACAAGCCCGCTCAATCACGAGCCGACACGAAAAATTTTCAAAGATAACAATTTCTTCGGCCTTGGCGAACAGGGCGTTTACTTTTTCCAGCAGGGTACTGAAGTAAATTATTCTATGGACGGCCAAATTCTGCTTGCTGACAAAGGCGTTATCGCAGAATCTCCAGACGGTCACGGCGGCAGCTTAAAAGCGATTTATAAAAGCAGAGCCGCTGCCGATATGAAAAAGAACGGCATTGAATACATCAGCTATTTCCAGGTTGATAACCCGCTGATAAATATTTTTGACCCGCTGTTCGTCGGTTTGCACGCGATGGACGAGGCGGAAATGTCATCAAAATATCTGACTAAATGCGGGCCGCTCGAAAAGGTCGGCAATTTCTGTCTTGCTGATGGTAAAGTAACTGTAATCGAATATAGCGATTTGCCGGACGAGCTTGCGTATAAGAAAAATCCTGATGGTTCGCTTGTTTTCTCACTTGGCAGTATCGCGATTCATATTATCAGCCGAACATTTATCGAAAGGCTTAACGCGAAAGGTTTCGCATTGCCTTATCACAGGGCAGTGAAAAAGATTCCTTATATTGATGTTCAAACCGGCAAAAAAGTTGAGCCGGCCAAACCAAACGGCATAAAACTTGAAACGTTCGTTTTCGATGCTCTTCCGCTTGCCCAAGAGTCTATCATTCTTGAAACAATCCGCAGCGAAGAATTTGCTCCGGTGAAAAATGCCGAGGGTGCCGATAGTCCCGCTGTTACAAAACAGATGATAACCGAACGCGGCGCGAAATGGCTCGAAGCCGCCGGCGTGAAGATTCCGAAAAAAGCGGATGGCTCAATAGATTGCGTTATCGAGCTTGCGTCGTCTTATGCGTTAAACGCAGAGGATGTTGTCGCGAAGAAACAAAATTTGAAGATTACCGCAGGGCAAAACTTGTATTTGGATTAATTACTGATAATAATATTTTTGTATTGTCAGAAGTCTTTTTTTTGTAAATGTTGTAGCATCCACTGAACTTCGTCTTTTTTCTGCTGCTCGGCGAGAAGTTTTTCGAAATATTTCTTTTCGTACCATTTAACTTTGCCGTTGTACCAGAGAACAATATAGCCTGATTTTACGAATCCGCCGTAAATCTTTTCAGAATACGCGAGTATTGTGCTGTTGGGATCAGAACCGTATTCTATCCACATCGCTCTGTATTGAAGCGGACCGACTCTGACAAGTCCAGCTCTATCGATAAAATCATCTACATATATTTGATTGGGCAGGGAGCCATATTTCTGGCGGTATGAGAATATTTCCTTGCTTAGCACATTCATCGCTCGTATGGATTCAGCGCGATTTATACTGTTTTTGATGTTCGCAAAACCCACAATCATAACTATCGTGAAAAACGAAACGGTTATGATGTTGGCGACGAGTTTTTTCTGTTGAGTGTTCACGAAGACATACAATAAAGCAAAATAGCTATTTTGTCAATACTCTGTTGCCGGCGACGAACAGTCTGCCTGTTGCGAAAAGTTGCACAGCTTCGGGATAAGCGATGCATTCCTGTTCAAAAACCCTGGCCGCCAAAGTGTCTGGTGTGTCGTCATCTTTTACAGGGCAGGTTCGCTGGACAATAATCGGGCCTTTGTCGTATTCGTTTGTGCAGAAATGTACCGTACAGCCGCTGACTTTGCAGCCGGCGATGATTACCGCTTCGTGTACGTGATGCCCCCACATGCCCTGTCCGCCAAACGCGGGCAAAAGTGCAGGGTGAATATTCATAACCATATTTTCGAGTTCCGGCGGAATCTTCCACAGGCACAGCCAGCCGGCCTGTATAACAAGATTGACCTTTGCTTCGATTAGAACTTTTCCGATTTGTTTGCTGAATCCGTCGATGTCGGGATAATCTTTTTTGCGGATGATTTCCAGCGGCAGCCCGGCTTTTTTTGCCTTTTCAACGCCGACGGTGTCCGATCGGGACGATATTACCGCTGCGATTTCAGCGTTTAACTGCCTTTGCTTTATCAGTTCGTTAAAATTGATCAGCGTTCTTCCGCTTCCGCTTATCAGTATACCGAGTCGAAGATGTTTCGATGTTGTATCTATTTGTGTTTTTGATTTTTCTTCGTAATCTTTTTTGTTGTCGAGAGCTTTGTTGACAAGTTTGTCGGCATGTGTGTTTTTTTCTCTGCGGACGTGATTAATCTGCCAGCTTTTGAATTTTGTCAGCCAATCGAAACATTCCGTGTACAATTCCCGCAGTCCCTCGTTTTTGACTTTATATTCGCCGTTGATTTGTTTGACCATCAGTTCGCTGTCGCTGAAAACTTTTACGGCTTTAGCGCCGAGCGAAAATGCCTCTTCGAGTCCGTTCAGCAGGCCGGTATATTCAGCGATATTATTAGTTGCGTGTGAAATGAACATTGCTTTTGCGCAGAGCTGATGATGGTTTTCGTCGAATAAAACGAACGCACCGGCTGCAGGGCCGGGATTGCCTCTGCTTCCGCCGTCGGTAAAGATGGTTACGGTATCAACCAAACCCTTAGTTCTCCGTCTCCTTGAGGAACAAAATACGCGTGCAGTTCGGGCAGCGAAGGATTTCGTCTTTGCTCATCAGGGTATTAGCGGTTTCGGTCGTAAGGTTCATAAAGCATCCGCCGCAGGTATAAACGCCGCTTCTGTGATCCTGAATTTCGACTTCTGCGATCGCTTCGCCGTCATAAGTTTCCGCGACTCTTTTGAAAGTCTCGAGCGCTTCGGCGGGTACATCTTTTGCCGCCTGCTGCCATTGCTGTTCGATTTGGACGATTTCCGCTTCGAATTTTTTCGCTTGTTCTTCGGTTTGTTTGCGGATTTCTGCCAGTTCGTTCTTGGCGACTTCGATTTGCTGTTTGATGACTTCGCATTGCGTCTGGTCGGCATCGATATTTTTCATCAGTTCCAAAGTCTGGCTTTCGACTTTACTGCTGTCGGCTTTTGTAGTGTTGAGTTCTGTCAGAATTGCCGCGTATTCCTTGTTGCTTTTCGCGATGTTCAGCGCTGCGCGGTATTTGGCGAGGGTTTCATCGACACTCTTGAGCTCGAGTTCCATACGGTCGGCCTGGATTTTTGTAAGCTGTATCTCGTCCAGCTTAGAAGCCAGGTTGTTTTGCAATGTACGGAGTTGATTTTCCTTTAAGATGACGTTACGACGGCTTCTGTTAAGCTTGGCCTTGGCGGCTCTTAAACTATTTTCTACACTTTGAAGTTTTACCAGAGCATTGAGCACTGTTCCCATGAACGCTCCTTATTCTATGCAATTGTCACAGAAAAGTTAAATAATTATGAACCCGACATTATCAACTTCTGCGGATAATATTCAACAAAAAATTTTGTTTTTTTCCCGCAATTACTCCAATATACTAATAATTTTAAGATTTGAAATGGAACTGATGAACTTTAAAGCTGAACTTGTTGCGCCTGCGGGCACTTTGGAAAAACTCATCTGGGCGGCCAAATATGGCGCTGATGCGGTCTATTTTGGCACTGAATTCGGCTCTTTGCGGGCTTACGCGGGCAATTTTTCGCTCGATGATGCCCAAAAAGGTATCGATTTCTTGCATAAAAACGGCAAAAGAGCGTTAATTACCCTAAACATTTACCCTTTTAGCGATGAATATGAAAAGTTGATAAAAATAGCCGGAAAAGTGAGCGAAATGAAGGCCGATGGATTAATTGTTGCAGATATTGGTCTTGTTTTTGAACTAAAAAAGGCAGGAATCAAAACGCCAATCCATATTAGTACACAGGCCAACACCGTCAGCAGTCAGAGCGTTCTGGCGTATCATCAATTAGGAGCGGCAAGAGTAAATTTAGCGAGAGAGTTGTCTTTTGAGCAGATAAAAAAAATTCGTGAAGATACCCGCTCAAGCGGTATGCAGCTTGAGGTTTTCGTTCACGGCGCGGTCTGTTTTTCATACTCCGGCCGATGCGCAATCAGCGATTATCTTACCGGCCGAAAAGCCAACCACGGCGAATGTACGCATCCATGCAGATGGGGATATTCTCTTGTTGAAGAATCAAGACCCGGCCAATACATTCCAGTATTTGAAGACCAAAGGGGGCAATACCTTTTTAACAACAAAGACCTTGCGCTGTTCGAATATGCCGATAAACTCAAAGATATTGGTGTGGATGCTTTCAAAATTGAAGGCAGAATGAAATCGGTTCATTACATCGCGTCGGTAGTTTCGCTTTACAGGCAGTTGATTGATGGCAAAAAAATAAGCACAGAAGAATGCTTTAAATTATTGAGCAGGGTGAAAAATCGTGGTTACAGCGAAGGTTTTATGAAAGGCTCAATCACGCCGGACGATTACAGCAATGAGAAAAGCCAATCACGTTCTGAAGCTGTATTTGTCGGCGATATCGTCGATGAGGAAACTCAAACCGGCTGCATCTGCCACGCGAGAAACAAAATGTTCGCAGGCGAAAAATTGGAGGTAATAACTCCTGCCGGCGAAATTTTTGAAATAACATTGCCGAATCCATTAAAAACAGTTAATGGCGAACAATTAGAGTTTGTGAATAATCCGCAAAAGATGGTGCTGGAGCAAAAATTGCCGGCTTATTCGATATTAAGGAGAATTGTTTAAATATTTACAACAGGAGATATTTGTGGAGCTGAAAAGAATTAACGAGGTATCGCCGAGGCATCCGTATGTTGTTTTTAGAAATTCTGTTCTGCATAGTTTGATTCCGTTCTTTTGCATTTTAGTGCCATTAGGCTTTTTGTGTTATTATTTGGTTAAGCAAAAAGATTTCCCAGGCTGGCTTGATGGGGGATTACAAGGCTTGGCGTCAGCCGTTGCGTTTTTGAGTATTAGACCTGTCATAAAATCTTTTTCACCGTCCAACTGGTTAATGCAGACGGAGTTTCAGCATGTTTATATTAAAATCCGTTCATACTTAAACACAAAAGTTTCGCCCGACGAAAAACTTGTAATAGAATTAAAAGATAGTGAACTAAAATGGGTGCGCAGAACTCAAATTAAATTGGCATCGATGAACCTTAAACAAAAAACAGTTTCGAGACTGACATATCTTGACATCTGCCTCAAGCAGCCTGTTTCGCAGGAAATAAAAACTGCTCTGGAACTCGAAAAAAAGTTTACGCCTAAAAAGGATTCCTCGAAGTATGATTACTATCCTGTGATATTAATAGAACCTGATATATTGCGAGTTAAATTTTCAGGTGTTTCGCCTTCAGTTAATAAAGCCATAAAAATTCTGAACGAAATGGGAGCGATTGTTCATCCTAAAAATAAAGAGGAAATCGATACGACTGTAAAGCTTACCAAAGATGAAGAAAATGAGGCAAAGGACACCGGCAAGGGTAAGAGTATCATTGAGCGGAAATCCCCGCAAAATACCGATTGATATTTCATACGAATTGGCGGAAAAGCCGGTTTTTTGACCTAAAAACCGCTCTTTTTACTAATTTCACGTTTTTTAAAATATTCCTTGACAAATTAGACTCTATGCCATAGAGTACTCTGTATTAATAATGAAAGGATAAAAGATGGACGAGTTAATTAATGAAAATCCTGTCGAATCGCTGGCTGCGATTCAAAATACAATCACCAGAACGCGTAAAGCAGTTTCCGGCACTTACGGCAGTCCGCTAATGATGTTGTGGGGTGGGCTTTTGGCAATTGCTTATGCTGCCTCGTATTTTTACTTGAGATACGCTCACATAATATTCTGGACAATGGCTGCGGTTGGCGGAGTTGGAAGTTACTTTCTTTGGTTTTGGCTTTTGCGGAAAATGCCATTTAAAGAACCGGCCGAAGAAAAAATGAATTGGCGTGTTGGCGCAATGTGGTGGCTGTTGTTTTTATATGTTTCGATTTGGCTAAGTCTGCTTGCTCCATTTAATGGTATGCAGATGAATGCTTTTATTGTAACGGCGACGATGTTCGCTTACATAATGATGGGGCTGTGGTTTAAAGAAATGTACCTGATTTGGACGGGATTGTTTGTTACCGCGATGACGCTGATAGGTTTTTTCTTTCTTCCGCATTTTTACTGTCTTTGGATGGCGTTTATGGCAGGCGGCGTAATTTTTATCATAGGTTTATATACTAAATTACGGTGGAAATAAAATGGCTGAACTGAATAACATAATTCATCAGCCTGTGCGTTTGCGGATAATGGCTGCCCTTTGCGCACTCGAGCGGGGCGGACAAATGGATTTTGTTTATCTCAAGAAAATGCTGAACCTTACCGATGGTAATCTCGGTGCGCATTTGACAAAACTTGAAGATGTCGGTTTTATCGCGATTGAAAAAACTTTCGTTGCCCGCAAGCCTCGCACTTTTGTTTGCGTTACCGGAAAAGGTCACGATGCTTTTAATGAACATATAAATGCCTTAAAACAAATTATTGAAGACGATAAAACTTAAATGAAAGGAAATTTATGAAAAAACATTTTTGGATGTTGGCGTGTGTTGTGATTGTTTTAAATTCAATTGCCGTTGCTGCGCAGGAGCCAAATAATTTTTCTATTTCATTCGGCAAACTTGAATCGCAGACAGTTCTTTACACTGTTTACCGCGGCCCCTATGAAAAAGTCGGTCAGGCAATTGGTGAACTTTACGCGATTGCCGGAAAGAACAGAATATCTCCACAGGGCAATTTGCGGTTTGTTTATTTGAATAATCCGCATCTTTTCTCTTTAAATTCGCAGCACTGCCTTGTTGAAATTCAAATCCCTGTCTCGCAGGACTCTCTTAAAATGGCCGGTACGCTCGGCACAATGACAGATATTAAAACTTTAATCGCAATGGATACTGTAGTTATAAAGAAACCTGCCGGCTGCAAAGATTATGGTTCTGTTTATGCCTATCTTTTTGCGTGGATTGCCCAAAATGGTTACAGGCCGATAGATAATGCGTTTGAAGTTTTCGAATCGGGCGGCCAAAATCAAAGTTGTGAAAATATTGCACAGTCAGATATAGTTGTTCCTGTTACAAAAGTTTCTGGCGCAAAATAAAAAAAGCAGCTAACTGATAAGTAGTTTACAGTTAGCGGCATTTTTTGCAGTTGAAACTGCCATTTTGGCAAATTCCGGATTTTTGAAATCATGATACCGCTGCGCAAGATAACACTTTTGCCGCCTGCACAGTGAACCAGAACGTTGAGCCTTTGCCTGCCTGCGATTCGATGCCGAGTTGGCCGTTATGGCGTTGCACGATTCTTTTGCAGACCGCAAGCCCAATGCCTGTGCCTTCATACTCCTTATTTGTATGCAGACGTTTGAACATTGAGAATATTGAATTGTGATATTCCGGAGCGATTCCGATACCGTTGTCGGTGATCTCCACGCGTATCATATCGTTAGCCGCCGGTTTGGTTGTGATAGTAATTTCAGGCACATTGCCTTTCTTCTGGTATTTGATGCCGTTGGCGATAAGATTTTGCAGTAATTGACGCATTTGCAGCATATCGGCGCAAACTGTCGGCAGCGGCTGTGGTATGTTTATTGTTGTATGTGTTTCTTCAATAAGCATTCCCAGTTCGTATAGTTTGAGTCCTTCGATAATTTCGTCAAGCTGGATATCTTCAAACTCGTGTCCTTTTGTGCTGACGCGCGAATAGCTCAACAGTCCGTCAATCATTGTGCTCATACGTTTTGCGGCATCTACTACAAAGGTAAGATTTTCATTTTCTTCCGGTTCTATTTTATGTTTAATTGTTTTTTCGAGCATTGAACCGAAAGACATTATTTTTCTCAACGGTTCTCGCAAATCGTGAGATGCGATATAAGCGAAGTGCTTCATTTCCTCGTTTGCCGCTTCGAGGTTCCTGTTGAGTTCATTCATTTTTTCTTCGGCTTCTTTGCGTTCCGTTATATCGACGAAAGACTCCAGCAGAACTTCCTGATTCTCGAATATGATTGGAGTTACGCTTTTAAGAACTGGTATTGTCTTTCCACCTTTGGTCTTTATAACTCTTTCAGACATATCAATATTCTGATGCAGGTCGATTACCGGACAGTTACCTTCAAGAGACGGGCAGATAAATCTGTGGCATCTTTTTCCGAGCAGTTCTGAATGATGCGAACAGCCGGTCATTTCAGCCGCTTTATTGTTTACAAGCCGGATAGCTTTATTTTTATCGATTATTACTATGCCGAACGGCATTAAATCTATGATTTTTCGCAGAGTCTCACGGGACCGTCTAAGTTCTTCGTCGATTTTATTGCGTTCTGTGATATCTTCCACAACGCCGAAGATGGATTTGATTTTCCCATCCTGGCCGAACTCTGCCTGTGCGTTTAATGATGTTGTGATTGGCGTGCCGTCTTTCTTTTTCAGGGCAAGCTCATAATGTTTAACAAATCCGAATTCTTTTAATTTTTGGATGTAGTTATATCTGTCTATTGAATTTCTGTAAAAATCCAGAACAGAGTGTTGTTTGAATTCTTCGACGCTATCGCAGCCGAACAGTCTTGCCATCGCAATATTCGCGTCTGTGAAGCATCGGCCGTTTTCGATTGTATTGTTGAAAATGCCGACATTCAGATTTTCGACCAGCGTTTTGTATTTTGCTTCGCTTTTTTCCAGCGATTCAACAGCGTTTAGTCTTTTGGTCGCCGCAGATACCAGCAGATGCAGTACTATGACCGCTGACATAATAAGGAGGCTTAACATTCCTATTGTTGTAATAACCGACAGCCTGATTAAGGCGTAACTTCTCTGCCATTTTTTTGCGTCGGTGTCGATGCCAAGCAGTGCGATTACTTTTCCGCTTCTGTCGCGAATTGCCGCCGTACCTGAAATCCATTTACCCCATTTGTCTGTGATTGGTCCTTCGACAATAGGGAGGCCGTCAGAAAAACATTTTACAAGTCCATCGGATGCTTCTTCAAATATATCTCCCGGCAGGGATATGTCCGGTGAACTTTCTGGTTCTGAATCTGCTATGAAAAAAACTTTACCATCCCGCATACCAAGCAGGTAGATGAATCGGCAATTTTCCTTATAACCGTCGAGGTTCAGATTTCTGCGCAAATTCATCAGTTGTTTTTTAACTTGTTTATAATTTTCATTTGAAATGTTGGTCTCTGTGCCTGTCAGTGAAATTATTTGTGAAGTATTGAATGTGGTTGAAGATACTATCGCAAGGTGCAGAAAATTATGTTTTCTCGACCGGTCGAAGTTGTTGCTCGTATAATTTGTAAGTGCCCATCCGCTTATTACGATGGTTAGAATGAGGCAGATTGGCAGATACAATAGGGTCATTTTTATGCCGAGGCGGAAATTTTTGCCGTAGTCGAACACTTCATAAACAAAAATTGACAGTATGATTGCCAAAAGCGCGCCGATTACGGCACAGACCGCCTCAAGCGGGATGTGTGAAAAATTTGAAAATAACTGATAGTTCAGCATTGATGAAGGCAGAAATGGTGTTCGCGGTACGCCCAGAGCGAAAATGAAAGCGCCGAGGATAAAAAATCCGGAAAAGATAAGATAATATGGTCTTTGTTGTTTTTCGTATTTGTATGCGATTGCGAATACTGCTGCGGTTGCCAATGCTCCTGTTATTCCGAGTGAGTAATTTGCGGCTGTTTGAAAACCTGCCGAACCGCCGAAGAATGCTCCTGTGCAAAGAATAGTGCCGGGAATAAGATATATCCATCTGCCCGGCGTTTTTATGTTGTATCGGCCAAGTCCGGTTCTGCCGAATTCAAAGAGAAATGTCAGGGCTATTGACAGCCCCGTTGCTCTGAATAAAAAAAGAAGGAACGGATTGTCGGATATTGTTGCCGCCAGATTAGCCCACTGAACCATACTAATAACCAAAGAGAACAAACCGAGCCATATCAGCGGCAGTTTTGATTTGGCCTGAAAGTGTGCGTAAAAAAGGATAATAGACTGTGCCAGAAAGGCCAGGCCGTAGAAGAAGTAAATATAATCAAGTTGTTCAGTAAAAAAACTTTCCATGTATATATCCATAGTTAATAGTTTACATATAAATATAGTATATACGTTTATCGGGTAAAATTAACCGATGCTTAAGTAAGGGAAAGCCTGTATTTAGGCAATTTTTTAAAATTTACATCAGATATTATCGGCCTTGCCTGCGGTGTGTTCACTCGCGACGGAAGTTACTGCCGATGGCACAGTAAACCAGAAAGTTGAACCAATTCCGGGGATGGATTCGACGCCGATTTTACCGCAGAAGCGTTCGACTATTTTTTTGCAGATAGTAAGACCTATTCCGGTGCCTTCATAGTCTTTGGGCGTGTGCAGTTTCTTGAACATTGTGAATATCGATTGAAGATATTCTGGTTTTATACCTATGCCGTTATCTGTTATTTCGATTCTTACCATACCGTTGGCGGCTGGTTTGCTTGTTATGAAGACTTGAGGCACCGCGTCGGGCTTGTGAAATTTTAATCCGTTGGCGAGCAGGTTTTGCATAAGCTGACGTATCTGTGTGACATCAACATGAATGTGCGGCAGAGGGTTCGGCACGCAAATAACCGCCTGCATTTCTTCTATCATTACTGACAGTTCAAATTCCCGAAGCTGGCTGACGATTTCATTAAGGTCGATGTCCTGCGGCAGATGTGCTTTTGTACTCACTTTGGAATAGGCCAGCAGACCTTCAATCATTTTATTCATACGGTGAGCGCCTTCGATCATAAAGCCAAGATTTTCAGTGTCTTCTTCCAAAAGTTTGTTTTTCAGACTTTTTTGCAGCATACCACCGAACGCTGTAATTTTTCGCAATGGTTCGCGAAGGTCGTGCGATGCGACATATACAAAATTTCGAAGTTCCTGATTGGCCTCTTCAAGATTATAATTCAAGCGTTTCATTTCGGCTTCGGCTTTTTTGTGTTTCGATATATCTCTTACAATGGTCTGAATATAATTCTGGCTTCCCATTGTAAACGTATTTAAGCTGACTTCCGCGTCGAAGGTTGATTTGTCATATCGCCAGTGCAGCCATTCGAATCGTTGCGGCTGACCCGCTATCGCGGCCTTTATATATTCGAGTGCCTTTTCAGTTGAATCTCTGCCGTCCGGCTGTCTTGGCGGTGAGAATATGTAAGGCTGGCTGTTTAAAATCTGTTCTCGTGTGCAGCCGAAGAGTTCGAGCGTTTTTTCATTACAGTCAATGTATTTATCTTTTTGCATCAGCAGTATAGAATCGTTAGCGGTGTCGAAAATCATTTTGTATTTTTGCTCGTTTTCGTTCAGAATATCACGCTGCTGGAAAAATTTACTTATCAGGCCGGCGACATCTCCAAATTCTGATTTTTCTTCCTGCAATTTTTTGATAAACGCAGTGTCGTCTTTGGCCAGCGTTTCGGAAATCAGTTTTAACGGGCGGTTAATCCATTTGACTATTACATACAAAATAATTGCCAGCAATGTTGACGCGAAGCCAAGGAATAAATACATATCCTGTGTAAATGCCTTGTTTATAGCCTTTAACTGTGTAAATTCTGACCAGGCTTTCACAATTGCCAGAGGTTTTTTGTCCCAGCCGCAAAAAGTATGAGTGAAAAATATTTTACCTTCCTGAAAGTTGCTTTCGTCTTCCAGCAATTTTTCATCGTAAGGATAAATATAGATATTTAACGATGTCATCTTAGCTATGTTTGTTATGTATGACGTGTCCCACAATTTACCCGCGAAGAAGTAACCGCGTGGCGTTGTCTGTCGGGCAGGGTCGCTGCCGGGGTATATTTTCGCCCCGTTTATTTCCATAAATCCTTTGGATGTTTTTATAAAGAAGTGGCATACCACCTTCCCGTCCAGCAGAAGGTCAAACGTCTCTGCGGGTATAGGAAATTCCGGAATGAAGCCTTTCTCTTCTGTGCCCGTCGAAAAAACAGGTGTTTTGTCTTTGTTAAAAATCCATACGCCATTATAGTTATTAGCCGTCAAAACAATTTGTTCAACGCTCGATTTAAACCAGTCAGTATCTTTGTTTTCAACTGCCTTTACCATTTCATCCCAGTATGTGCTTTCGATGGCGTAGGTTTCCAGTTTCTTGTTTACCATTTCGACAATTTGTGCAAAGTTCGCGATAGTTGTTTGTTTTCTTTCGTTGAAAATCGTACACATTCTTTTTACTTCCAGATATCTCTGAAGTAAAACGACTGAAGTGAAAACAATCATTACTGTCAGAACCACGGCGATTAGTTTTCGTCCGATTTTCATAGTTTTTCCGTCGTTTGTATGTTTTGATTTATAGTTGCTGTCGAATTTGCCGCCGGCAGTGTGAACCAGAATATTGAGCCTTTGCCCGGCTGCGATTCGACTCCGATTTTGCCTCCGTGCCGTTCCACTATCTTCTTGCATACAGAAAGACCAATACCAGTACCTTCATATTCGCTTTTTGTATGTAAACGCTTGAACATTACGAATATAGAACCTATATACTCAGCCTTAATACCTATTCCGTTATCTGTTACTTCTACCCTTACCATACCATCGGCTGCCGGTTTGCTGGTTAGGGTAATATAAGGGGTACTGCCTTTGGATTGATACTTTATACCGTTGGCGATAAGATTTTGTATAAGTTGGCATATTTGAACGGGGTCAACTTCAACCGACGGCAGCGGCTGCGGTATATCTAAAACAACATGTTTTTCTTCCAGAACAACTGAAAGTTCGAACTGCTGAAGCTGTTTTACTATTTCATTCAGGTCAACGGTTTGAGTGGGCTGAGTCTGTGAACTTACCCTCGAATAAATAAGCAATCCTTCAATCATTTTGTTCATTCGCGTGGCGCCGTCCACCATATATAGCAAATTTTCAGTATCGTCATCGGTGAGTTTTCCCGCAAGAGACTTTTGCAGCATCCCTCCAAAAGCAACGATTTTTCTCAAAGGTTCACGCAAATCGTGCGAGGCGATATAAACAAAATTCTTCAGTTCCTGGTTGGTTTCGCTAAGTTTATCTACGGTCTGTATCAATTGTTCGCCGGTCTGCTCCAACTCGGCTTTCGACTGTCGTATTGCCTCATCGGCAACCGATTGCTGAACGACAAAAGCTGCGGCATTACTAAGTCCATCTAATATTGCGTCTTCGGCAGGAAGGATAGTGTGTTTGGCAAACAGCGCTAAAACTCCTAATGTTTCTCCGCCGGGAACTTTTAGCTGGTATCCGGCAAACGACTTAAGTCCCAATTCGCGTGCCCATTGGTTGTTATGAACTCGCGGGTCGTTCTGCACGTCGTTTGTAAGAAATTTGTGTTCTTCGCCCGATGCGACAAGCCCGATTTTATAACAGCCGAACGGAACGCGGCGGTGAACTTTGCCGTCTATATGCGTGTATCGGCCGGAACTGGCCAGCAAATGCAGACATTTATCTCGATAGCGGCAGACATGCGTCCCTTCGTTTGCTTCGCCATGGACACAGTCCTGACACTTATCTCCGGGACGTATCAGCCAGATTCGACAGAAATCGGCATCGAAAATTTTTACAATGCTGTCTGTTATAGTTTTGAGCTTATCATCAAGCAATACCTGCGCAAGAAGCGACTGCTGGAGAATGTTGATACCCTGCTGCCATTGCAGCATTTTCTTCATTTCATCTTCCATTCGTTTGCGGGCGGTGATGTCACAGATGATACCATTTATCGCTTGAGGATTACCATTATTATCACATAGCAACTTGCCTCGAGCAGAGATATGATGAATACTGCCGTCTGGCCAAACAACGCGGTATTCAGGCTCGTAGAGAGTGTTCAGTTCAATTGTTTGTTTCAAAGCCGCTTTGATTTTTTCGCGGTCTTCGGGATGAACCGTAGCAAAGAACTCCTCTGCTGCCCCGCCAAATATCGCTGGATTGATCCCCAGAAGAGAACATGCCTGATTGTCAAAGCTGCGTTTGTTTTCTACGATATTATATTGCCACATCCCCATTTGGGATGACTGCAGCGATAATTCTAGTTTTGTTTTGATTAAGCTTATCTCTTCTTCCGCCCGTTTGCGTTCTGTGATGTCGCGAACAACCGTATGAACAACTATTTTGCCGTCCAATTCCATTGCATTAATCAGCACATCGGCGATAAATTCTTTGCCGGTATCGGCTCGTTTGTGCACCCACTCGAAACGGTTAGTGCCCTTTTCCATTGCTATGGCAATCTGCTTGTTGGCCAGTGTCAGGGAATCTTCGCCACAAGGTTGCTTAGGTGGTGACAAATCAGCCGGATGTTTCGAGCAGAACTCCTTCATGTCAGCACAGCCGTAAATCTCCAGGGTCGCCTTGTTACAATCAAAAAATTTCCCATCAGCCATCATCATCACCGCATCGCTGGTTGTATCGTAGAGCGTGTGGAACTTTGTTTCCGAGCGGCGCAGCGCCTCTTCGGCCTTTTTGCTTTCGGTTATATCCCGAAATATACCCTGCAGTATTTTTTTGTCTCCAATCTGAAGCAGGTTTGCTTTTATGGCGACATTTTTTATTACTCCACTTTTGGTGATAACCTTAGTTTCCAGAACTTGTCCGATCTTATCACGTAAATGTTGTTCAAAGGTATTATCTGAATCGTCCCTGATTTTCGAGGAAGGATGCAGAATTTGCTGGTCCTGGCCAACAAGTTCTGATTTTTCTCTGCCCACCAGTTTTGCTGCGGCATTATTACAGTCAATTAATATGCCTGTCTCGGCATCAGCCAGAAAAATAGCATCCAACGCTTCTTCAAACTGAAGTCTGTATTTTTCCTCGCTTTGTCCAAGAGCTTCTTCTGCATTTTTACGCTCTGCAATCTCACTGTTCAGATTCTCGATGGAAGTTGTTCTTTGCTGTAAATCAGTTGTCATTTTGTTGAAAGCTGCCGCAAGCCGTCCCAATTCATCGCCGGATTTACAAGGAATTTTATATGTTATATTTCCCTGTCCGATTTTCTCAGTAGCCTTCGATATTTTTATCACAGGCTGCAACACATATCGCCATATAAGAATAACCATAGTTAAATAAATTGCAGCACTGAACAGTATCGCCGTATAGATAAATCTTTTACGAAATTCAGGAAGCAGCTTAAACATCTCATCTTTTGGCAACATTATACCATAATACCAGTTAAGAAAATCCAGTTTTCTGGCCAAAAAATAATTCGTGTGACCATCTGCTTTCAGGCAGATTAATTTTGTTTGTCCCTGCGACGTACTTTGTTGTAATGCTACCGATACTGCCTCGGCAGTTTTTTTGTCTGTAATATCACAGTGAAGCAGAGTGTTCATTTTCGTTTGTGAAAAAAGTTTATCCATATAACATGGATGGACAATTATATTTTTATTGGAATCGAATATAAAACTGTATCCGGTATCAAAGTGTTTTTTGCTGACTACATCTGCGTATAAATTATCTAAAATCATATCGTGACCTATAATGCCCAGAAATTCATCTTTGAGATATACCGGGGTTATAAGGCTGGTCATCCAGTGTTTCCAGATTGAATCATAATAAACCTGTGTCCAGCGAGATTGTCTTTCTGGGTTGTGTTGGGGATCGCCTATATAATAAAATTCATCCTTTCGGAAATCATGATTCGGCTCAATTTCAAGAGACCAGTTTTTTTCATAAATGCGAATCAATTGCTGTTTGGTAATCAAATACATATTGAATACCGTACCCTTGACACCTTTGGCATAATCATCAAAACAGCCTTCGGTGGCGATAATTATTTTTTCTATCTCATTATCCAAAGGCGTAAGATTCGAGAGGAATATAGCGGATATGTCATTATTATCGAACGCTTTCAAATTGGTTCGCAAGGCACCATTTATATACTGGTATCGTTTATCGAAGTTATTCAGGTCATTCTCTGTCGGCTCATAGGTCAGTTTTTTTTCGATGAATTCGGCCGATTTTTTACCTATTAGTTTCCTTGTCGCCATATAGTTGTTTATCTGTTGAGTTTCTTCAGCAGCTATTTCCTGCACATAACTTTCAGCATTTCTAATGACCTGATGCTCAAAAATCCGTTGTATTACAAGTCCAATAAGCAGGAATAATGGAATTGATACTATCGTCAGATCAATTATAATTTTCTGGGTCAGATTAAGGTTTATTTTTTTCATAGCTTTTACAACTTCACCATAGAATAACATCACTTAGGTTATCGACTTGTGCTTTGAAGGTGTTAATAATGAATTCTTATTGGCGTTTTGTTGTATAATAACAAGGGTTTGGATTGGTTATAAAATAGTTATCGGTCTTAAATAAATTCTTGCAAGAGGGGGGATGTTGGTCTAAAATCCAGAAAAATTAGTGGAATACACAATAAAGGGATTTAAAATGGAAATAATACCAGCAATCGACATTCTTGGCGGTAAATGCGTTAGACTCGTTCAGGGCGAATATAACAGATATATTAACTACGAGGACGACCCCACAAAAAAAGCCGTTGAGTTTAAAAACGCCGGTGCTGAATGGCTTCATATTATAGATTTAGATGGCGCAAAAGTCGGCAGATGTGTAAATATTGACGCCATACGCGACATAGCCGCAAATATGAAAGATTTAAAAATTCAGGTTGGCGGCGGTATTCGTGAAAGACAAAGCGTTATTGATTTGCTCGAAATGGGCATAACACGTGTAATCCTCGGCACAAAAGCGGTTCACGATTTTGACTGGTTTAGTACGGTGGTCAATGAGCATCCCGGCAAAATCGTTTTGAGTCTTGACGCTCGCGGCACAAAAATCGCGACTGACGGCTGGAAGACGGATACTTCGTATGAGCTTATTGATATTGCACAAAAGGCTGCTTTGCTGCCGCTTGATGCCATAATTTTCACGGACATTAATAAGGATGGGATGTTGTCCGGCCCGAATATTGAGAGAACGAAACATCTGGCAGAGACGATAAAGCTGCCGATTATTGCCGCCGGCGGCATTACGACGATTGAAGATATTCAAAAACTTGCGGAAACAAAAGTTATCGCAGCCGCGATTGTCGGCAGGGCGCTTTACGAGAACACAATCGACCTGCCACAGGCCATTGAGTTGTGTAAAAAACTTAATTGACCTTTATATAAAAAATGACTCCTGGCACCGTTTATTGTTGTGAATTGTGGACACGTTTTTCAGCTCAAAAAACGCTATCAAAATGCTCAAAAAGCATCAAAAACTGTAAAAAACACCTCAAAAGTGCTTCAAAGTATTAACTTTTCAATCAAAAACCTCAATTTTTCAGTTCATTTACCCCCGAAAACGACACTTTTCGACATTTTTTGACACTAAAACGTAACTAAATCGCACTGAATTCAAGTAAAATCATTTGGAATGGTAGTAAAATCGTTTGAAATCGTCAGAAAAATTAAGGATGTTTAAACTCGTATTTAGTGAAGCGTATTTCGTATCTCGTGAACTAACAGACGCACAGCCGTCCTCTGCGAGGATTGAAATGCGTCTCTACCACCAATTTATGTGGGGTATTATATCATATTTTTATCTTTTTTTCAAGGAAAAAGATAAAAATAGAAAGTCGAAAATTGAGAGGTGAAAGTAGAATCGCCCATTCGGCTTCGCTCTGGGCAGGCTCTGCGGCGAAGAATTTTTATGGAGTTGAATTGTTGAGAAATGGTGATAAAATCAGTTTTTTAATTCTTTCAAGTGAGGAATAATTTTAAATGGCAAAAACTTCAGAGACAGGACAAATAAATATTAAACAAGCTCTTAACAAGGCTTTTAGAAAATTAAGACCAACCAGAGCAGAAATTGATACGCTAAAATCCAATCTCACAAAGCTTCTTAACGGAGTAACTCCAAAAGAATCAGAAGAATATCACAAGAACCTACTTAAAGATTTCCTGAAAGATACAGCTTTTTCAAATTGTTCTATCAACACAAAAGAAAGAATTGATCTTGTCATACATAACGGCAAAGAACCAACGTCAGATGTCGGAATTATCATAGAGGTAAAAGCTCCCAGCAATAAAAATGAAATGCCAACAACAGATAATCTCAATGCAAAAGCCACACAGGAGTTGTTGTTTTATTTTTTAAGGGAACGAATTACACATAAAAATCACGACATCAAACATCTCATCATTACCAACCTGTATGAATGGTTTATATTCGATGCAAAAAAAATTGACAAATTAGCAGACGATACGAAGCTTAAAAAACACTTTAAGGATTTTGATGAAGGCCGCTTGACTTTTGTTAAAACGGAATCGTTCTACAAGGAAATTATCAGCCCTGTATTAAAAGAAATGAATGGCAAAATCGAATTTGTTGCATTTGATATTCGAGAGTACAAAAAACATATTAAAGAGCAAACAGAAAGCGGAGATAAAAAATTAATCGAACTCCAAAAGATTTTATCATCAACACATTTACTCACAGAACGATTTATAAATGACAGCAATACTCTAAATGAGAAATTTTATAGTGAACTGCTGCATATAATCGGTCTGGAGGAATATCCGGAAGGCGGCAAAAAATTAATTAAACGACAATCAGAAAGAAATCGCGATGAAGACTCACTCATCGAAGCAGCTATTACGCAAATTTCTTCTTTAGATAAACTTACACAAATTAAAAATCCCGAACAGTATGGGAAAAATACAGAAGACAGGCTTTTTAACATAGCTTTAGAACTTGCAATTACATGGATAAACCGAATACTATTCCTGAAACTGTTGGAATCGCAAATTGTCAGCTATCATCAAAATAACAAAGAGTATCTTTTTCTTAATAAAGAAAAAGTAAAAGGTTATGATGATTTGAATGATTTGTTTTTTCAGGTGTTAGCTGTTGAAGTTAAAAACAGGCGAAAAGTAATTCACGAGAAATTCCCGAAAGTACCATATTTGAACAGTTCGCTGTTTGAGCCAACAGAGTTAGAACTTCAGACAGTTGTAATCAGCAATCTTCCGGATAATACAAATATTACTTTGTATAAAAAATCCGTTGTAAACGGCGGCGTCCAAAAACTTACAACTCTGGAGTACCTTTTTAAGTTTTTAGACGCATACGATTTTTCATCCGAAGGACGGGAAGAGGTAGTAGAGGAAAATAAGGCTCTTATTACCGCTTCTGTACTGGGTTTGATATTCGAAAAAATAAACGGTTACAAGGACGGTTCGTTTTTTACGCCGGGCTTTATCACAATGTATATGTGCAGGGAAGTGATACGCAGAGCTGTTGTGCAGAAATTTAAGGAACAGACCGATTTTAAGAGCGATGAGTTTGGCGATTTAATAAATTATACAAGTCGTGCCTATAAGCAAACGGACATCGACAAATATAATGGGATTATCAATTCGTTGAAAATTTGCGACCCTGCGGTCGGCAGCGGGCATTTTCTTGTTTCTGCTCTTAATGAGATTATCGCAGTGAAATCAGATTTAGGAATCCTTTGCGACAAAAATGGCAAACCAATTCGGGATTATCTGGTTGACGTTGAAAACGATGAATTGTTAATACTTGATCGTCATAATGAATTTTTCAAATATGACCCTGAAAACAGGGAAACTCAAACGATTCAGAAAACTCTTTTTCAGGAAAAACAGACTATCATTGAAAATTGCCTTTTTGGTGTAGATATCAATCCTAATTCAGTGAAAATCTGCCGGCTGCGTTTATGGATTGAGCTATTGAAAAACGCATATTATAAAGAGGACGGTGAACTTGAAACTCTTCCCAATATTGACATAAATATCAAATGCGGAAACTCTTTAGTAAGTTTTCTGCCAATCAATAGTGATATAAGAACAATTTTTGACGGGGATGTAAATTTACAACGGTATAAAGACAGCGTGGTACTTTATAAACATGCGGAAGATAAAAGCACAAGAGATAAAATGCGGGCGTTTATCAACAATACTAAAGAGAAATTTCGTGCACGCGCCCTTTATGCAAGCGCTAACACGAAAATGCTTAAAAAATTAGAAAAAGAATATAGCATATTAGTCGCTCCTCAATTTTTCAGTGAAACGGAAGATGAAAAAAAAGAAAAGGCCAAGAAGCTGGCTTTAAAAAAAGTACAGATTGACAAGTTAAAGGGGGAAATAGAAAAAAACATAATCGAAAAAGAAAATGAAAACGCTTTAGAATGGAGATATGAATTTCCCGAACTTTTAGACGAAAAGACCTCAAATTTTACAGGTTTTGATATTATCATAGGAAATCCGCCATACATAAAGGAAAATGATGACAAGACTATTTTTGACGGACTAAGAGATTTAGAAGTTTATAAGGGCAAAATGGATATTTGGTATTTGTTCTGCGGACTTGGTCTGGACTTGCTAAAAGATAATGCCTATATTTGTTTCATAGCAACAAACAATTGGACTACCAACTATGGCGCTAAAAAATTAAGAAATAAAATTGTTCGAGACAGCAAAATTATACAGTTAATAGATTTTAACGATTTTATGGTATTTGACGAGGCTTCCATTCAGACGATGATATTGCTGCTTAAAAAAGATAAAACCGCAGACAAGTACAATTTTGATTATAGAAAAATCATTGAAACAAGCGATAACTTTAAACCAACGGATATTTTAAACAAAAACAAAAATAATCCAAATATTATGTTAGTCTCGCCATTGTTCAATCGGGATGACATGATAGAACAAACTTTTACTTTTTCTGAAAAGAAAGATGACAACATATTAAAAAAAATAAAAGCCAATTCCAATTATATATTAAGCAAAAAAGAACTCATAAATGGGATACATTCGCATCATGATAAAGTAACCAAAAAAATGCTGAATAATTTAGGCAAAGGTACTAAAATTGGACAGGGAATCTTTGCACTAAAAATTGAAGAGTTAAAATCTTTAGGACTTATAAAAAAAGAACAAGAAGATTTGATTCGCCCTTACTATACCAGCAAACAACTGCATAAGTATTGGGCGAATCGAGAAAACGAGGAATGGATAATATATACCACTTCAGAGTTCAAAAATATTAAGAACATAAAGCCTTATCCCAACATACAGAACCATTTAGACAAATTTATGAGTGTGATAACTTCTGACAATAAACCTTATGGTCTGCATCGCGCAAGGGATGAAGAGTTTTTCAATGGTGAAAAAATAATAGCCGTGCGAAAAAGCCCCCATGAACCCGTTTTTACTTATACGGATTTTCCCTGTTATGTATCGGCAGCATTTTATTCTATTAAAACAGATAAAGTGAACATGAAATATTTAACAGCACTATTGAATAGCAAATTGATAAAATTCTGGTTAGACCATAAAGGCAAGAAACAAGGAAATAATTTCCAGGTGGATGCTGAACCATTGACCCAGATACCTTTAATGAAAATTTCAGGAAACGAACAGGAGCCGTTTATAGCATTGGTAGATGAGATATTGGCGATGAAAAATAAAGACCCTAAAGCGAATACGAGTGGGCTTGAGAAGCAAATTGATGAGATGGTCTATAAATTGTACGGCTTGACGGACGACGAGATAAAAATAGTTAAAAGTGAAAAGTAATATGCCCTGTTTCAGTGCATATTTACAAAATATGCACTAAAAAACGAAAATTTAGTGCATATAGATTATGAAAGCGTTCCGGGCGTCAGGTCTGGACTGGATAAAAAACGCCCCTAACGATTGGGCAAAAGAACGAATTTCAGATCCCCACCTTCGTGAGGACAAGTTTGAGATTTAAAATTTGAGAAACCATGACGAATACCAATCGCTGACAACTACTATTAACCCGGCGCTAACCCCGCTTCGCTTGGGGATCTGCCCTCTCTGATTTTTGCTTTCGATGTGCAAAAATCCTAAGGATTCGAGGGTTTCCACTTCGTTCCAACGCTTCACTCCGAGGACAGGTAGGACGGTTTGGACGAGACGAACCCTGCCATAGTCCCGCAAGGGGATTGTAATGATGGCAGGGCTAATGCGAAAAGGCCTCTAAAAAACCTTTGACCTGTCCGCCTAAAGTCATTATATTAACAGACTTAAAGCTATTGTAACACTTTAGCCGAGTGATCTTTTTGTTGTGTTGGTATGCAGAAAAAAAGGGACAGGCACAATTAGCCGCTAAAAACCGCGTCTAATTGAGCCAGTCCCCATTTTTCCGCAATCGGCTAAAGTGTTACAAGTTATTCAGTTCTTTCAAATGGAGCGCTCGAAATGCACAAAGATAAATTTGTTTCAGAAGGTATAACTTTTGATGACTGTTTGCTCATCCCAGCCAAGAGCGATTTCGTGCCTTCACAAGCCGATACGTCCACAAGACTTACAAACAATATAAACATTAACATCCCGATAGTTTCCGCCGCGATGGACACCGTTACTGAATCTGCGCTGGCAATCGCGCTGGCACAGGAGGGCGGAATCGGAATTATCCACAAGAATCTGAACGTCGAAGCCCAGTGCAGGGAAGTGATAAAAGTCAAGAGAAGCGAAAACGGCGTTGTGCTCGACCCTGTTATTTTAAGTTCGGAGCAGACCGTCCGACAGGCTCGCGAGGTTATGACCGAGCAGAATGTCTCTGGTATTCCGATTATTGACGGCAAAAAACTCGTCGGCATTCTGACGCACCGTGATTTGAAATTCCTGCGTGACGACAGTGTTACGATTAACGATGTAATGACAAAAGATGTTGTTAAGGCTCCCGCCGATACAACACTCGAACAGGCAAAAGATATTCTGCAAAAGCATAAGGTTGAAAAGCTGTTGCTTGTCAATGACAGGGGCGAACTTGCCGGCCTGATTACAATGCGTGATATCGACCGTTATCAGAAATATCCTAATGCCGTCAGAGACAGCCGAGGCAGATTAAGAGTTGGTGCCGCAGTCGGCGTTAAGGATTTTGAAAGAATCGAAGCGCTCATTAGCGCGGAAGTTGACGTAATTGTCGTCGATACCGCTCACGGCCATTCGCAAAATGTTATCGATACCGTAAAAGAAATTAAGAAAAACCATAATATAGATGTTATCGCAGGCAACATTGCCACCGCTGATGCCGCAAGAGAATTAATAGATGCAGGCGTTAATGCTATCAAGGTCGGCATTGGTCCCGGTGCGATTTGCACTACGCGAATCGTCAGCGGCGTTGGTGTGCCGCAGATTTCAGCGATTATGAATTGTGCCGAAGTCGGCGACAAGCACGGAATCCCGATTATAGCCGATGGCGGCATAAGATTTTCCGGCGATATTTCAAAGGCGATTGCCGCCGGTGCTTCGAGTGTTATGCTTGGTTCGCTTTTGGCAGGCCTTGCTGAAAGTCCGGGTACGCTTGTCATTTACAAAGGCAGACAGTTCAAGGAGTATCGCGGAATGGGTTCGCTTGGTGCGATGGTCAAGGGTTCTGCCGACAGATACGGCCAAAAGGGCGTTACGCAAAAGGAAAAACTTGTGCCGGAAGGCGTTGAGGGCAGGGTGCCTTATCGCGGAATGTTGAGTGATTTTGTTTATCAGTTGGTTGGCGGTTTGAGAGCGGGAATGGGTTATTGCGGAGCTCCGACGATTGAGCAGTTGCGGAAGAACGCGAAGTTTGTCAGAGTCAGCGCATCGGCCATGAGCGAATCGCATCCGCACGACATTCTGATTACAAAAGAAGCGCCTAACTATTCTATGCGTGATATGATTGAAAACTAAAAAAGTCCCGCGAAGCGGTTCAAAAAATATTAGGTAAAATTAGTGTATATTCGTGTTAATTCGTGGTTCTAATTATCTATGTCAAATGAAACTATAGTTATAATTGACTTCGGCAGCCAATATGGTCAGCTCATTGCACGTCGAGTTCGCGAACATAATGTATATTCTGTAATCAAACAGCCGTCTGTAAAAATTGACGAGCTTAAGAAAATCGAGAACCTTAAAGGCATAATTCTCTCTGGCGGCCCGGCAAGTGTTTATGCACCGAATGCGCCAACAACCGACGCGAAAATTTTCGAGCTTGGCGTCCCGATTTTAGGGATATGTTATGGAATGCAGTGGGGCTGTAAAACCCTCGGCTCGAAAATTCACAAAGCCGACCGCAGAGAATACGGCAGGGCACAAATCGCTATAACAGACAATAATGATTTGTTCTCCGGCATAAGCGAAAGCACTACTGTTTGGATGAGTCACGGCGACCAGGCTGAAAGTTTGAGCGGGGATTTTGAAATACTTGCGAAAACAAATACCTGTCCGTATGCCGCGGTAAGGAACAAAGGCAAAAAGTTCTACGGCCTGCAGTTCCATCCCGAAGTAAGCCACACGCCGCAGGGCAATACGATAATGAAAAACTTCCTCTACGGAGTTTGCAAATGCACCGGCGATTGGCAGATGAAGGATTTCACCGAGCAGATGGTTGAGAAAATTCGTCAGCAGGCCAAAACCGGCACAGTAATCTGCGGCCTTTCCGGCGGCGTTGATTCTGCTGTTACCGCTGCGATTGTTCACAAGGCAATCGGCGACAGGCTCAAATGTATATTTGTGGATAATGGTCTGCTTCGCAAAAACGAACGTCAGCAGGTTGAAGATACTTTTAAAAATCATTTTCATATCGATTTGCACGTCGTTGACTGGAGCAAACAATTTCTTACAAAACTCAAAGGCGTAACAGACCCGCAGAAAAAACGCATAATCATCGGCCACGAATTTATTGAGGCGTTCAAATCGGAAGCGAACAAAATTTCTGATGCGAAATTTCTCGCACAGGGCACGCTCTATCCCGACGTGATTGAATCAGGAAGCAAGGATGGCAATCTTGCCGCGAATATAAAATTGCACCATAACGTCGGCGGCCTGCCGAAAGAGCTTGGCTTTGAATTGGTCGAGCCGCTGCGTGATTTGTTCAAGGATGAAGTCAGACTTGTCGGTGAATATTTGGGATTGCCGGAACATATCGTTTGGCGGCATCCGTTCCCCGGCCCCGGCCTTGCCGTGAGAATTATCGGCGAAATCACAGAAGACAGACTTCGTGTTCTGCGTGACGCCGATGAGATTTTGATTGACGAAATCAAAGCCGCGGATTTATATAGAAAGGTTTCACAGACTCTTGCCGTTCTGGTTCCTGTTGCAACTGTTGGCGTTATGGGCGATGAGCGGAGTTACGATAATGTTATTGCTATTCGTTCGGTCGATACAACAGACTTTATGACCGCTGATTTTTCGAGAATACCATATGATGTACTCGGCCTTATTTCGAGCAGAATTATAAATGAAGTGCGAGGTATAAACCGTGTCGTGTATGACATAAGTTCTAAACCTCCGGCCACAATTGAATGGGAATAAAAAAATGGATTTCAAATGCAGAATTTCAGCTTTTGGATTTTTGTTTTTAATTTGTGTTTTTGCTTTACCTGTCTTTTCGATTGACGTCAACGACGTCAACAAAACGCCTCTTGCCACCGGCCTTATCAAGCAGGATGCCAAGGCGTATGTCGGCGTTTGTTGGGACGATGCGAAGAAAACTTTCCTTGATAAAAATAATCTTATGCTGTTGCTCCTTGCCGGCGGCGGAAGTATCGCGTTTCGTGAAACGGGAATAGACGACCGCGCCGCAGACCATTTTGAAGAAAACGGCAGGATGTCCAAAACTTTGGATAATTTTACGGACATTGCCGGCAGTCCGGGTACTCACTTTGCCGCGACGGGTATATGGTATTTGATGGCGGCTAATAAAAAGGATGATGTGAATCTCCAGCGAAGCTGGATAATGCTGCGTGCATTAAGTGTTACCGGTGCAACGACTCTTGCGCTCAAGGCCTCGGTTCGCGACCACACTCCAAACGACAAATCGTGGGCATGGCCCAGCGGCCACACGTCAAGTTCGTTTACGGTAGCTGCGGTGTTGGATGAGTTTTACGGCCCTAAAATCGGTATTCCCGCGTATATGGGCGCTGGCTTTGTCGGTTACAGAATGATGGAATCCGGCGACCACTGGGCAAGCGATGTTTTATTCGGTGGTGTTTTGGGGTATGTTGTTGGGCACGCCGTTGCAGGCAAGAACAAGGAATTGGCGATTGGCGATTTTAAAATCCAGCCGATGACTACACACCTTCACGATAGTCCCGTAGCCGGTGTTGCTTTTGAAAAACGCTTTTAGTTGTTTGTTTAGCCGTCTCCGACACGGAGACGAAGCAATCTCTGTTGTTTATTTCAAACTTGACGTCCAGAGGTTGGCAAGAACCACACCTATTTGCATTGCGACTTTTACAGCAAACGGCCGGTTGGTCTTTTTTGTCATCTTTTTATTTTGTGTTTTGTCTTTTGGATTTTTTGAAACATACACAAACGCCGGCGGCAAATTGAACGGCACGAATTTTATTTCAACATCATGAAAATATTTTTTCAGTTTTGGTTTCAGAAAAGGTGTATACTGAAACTGAACATATTTTTTCGCTCTGCCTGATATCGCGATGATTTTATCTCTTTGTGTTTTGTCAAAAATTCCCAGCGGCAGACTCGACAGTACGCAATCGTAATTTTCCATAGTTCTGCTGTAATTCCGCACATCATCATTGACGATTTGCAGTCTGTGGTCGTTTATTTTTTTTAAATCTTCGCAGAATTTCGGATTGATTTCAAGACAGGTCAGCTTGCCATGTTTTGGAAGCTGCCGCAGTATTTCTTTAGTCACAGACCCTGTCCCCGGCCCGAATTCGACAACGTTGGTAGCGCTGCCGATTTGTTCTGCCATTGTGCGTGCCAGAAAGCCCGAGCTTTCAGCAACTGCCCCTACCTGTTTAGGGTGTTTTATAAACTCTTTTACAAATTTTATAAATCTCATATTCTTAGCTGATAGTAAAAATCTCTATTGTTCTGTTATATTTTATCAAAACAATTTCATTTTGCACGGTCTATTTAGGCTTTCTCGACAATACTAATACGTCCTAAAATAACGCCTGTTGCAACATTAAAAAGAGTTATTTGTGGAAATATTAAGTAAATACAGGCCTTTTAATGTTTTAATCTTTCTATATATCGGACTTTCTTTCCGGATTTATTTTGACTCGATTGGGCTGGCTTTGATATAATGAACTCTTTGTTATACTTTATAAGTAAGAGTATACATTTCCTTTTGCAAACCGTTAGCCCTAACGGTTCATCACGGCAGGGATGTTAAACCAAGCCGAGAAAGAATTTCATTATGTTTAACTTTGGGAAAAGATTGTATAGTTACATTACAGCTCCATCTTCTGCTGCGGTATATTCCCCGCGTTTTGGCGGCGCGTATGCGGACTATCGAATGCCTTTGTCAGTTGATTCAGGCTCGAAGTTTTGTATTCTGCTGATTGTTGCCGCGATTGTTTACAGCGGCATACTCACTATGGAGGAATTCAAATCTTTTGTCGATGATATGCGAAACACACATTCAGGCGCGATGTATCTGAATGCGATACGAATGTTGATGTACGTCAGCGTTTCTGTTTTTATCTGGCGTTTGGTTCTTGTACTTCGTTACAGACCCGCTCCGACACTTAGCGATGCCAAGCTGCCGAAAATTACGGTAATTGTTCCGGCGTACAATGAAGGCAAATGTGTTTTAAAAACTCTCCGCAGCGTTTTGAAAAGCGATTATCCAGCCGACAAGATGCAGATTATTGCGGTTAACGACGGCAGCAAAGACGACACGCTCCAGTGGATGCAGATAGCTGTCGATACGTCGGACGGCAGAATTGAACTGATAAATTTCCCGCAGAACCGCGGCAAGCGCCACGCTATTTATGAAGGCGTTCGCGCAGGCAAGGGTTCGGTTATTATAACAATCGACAGCGATTCGATTATTGAGCATCAGACTCTTCGTCGTCTGGTCAGTCCGTTTGCCGACCCGCAGGTTGGCGCGGTTGCCGGCAATGTCCGCGTTTTAAACCGCAGAGACGGCATTATTCCGAAAATGCTCGAAGTTTCATTTGCGTACAGTTTTGATTTCATCCGCGCAAGCCAGAGTATGGTAAATTCTGTTTTCTGTACGCCCGGCGCTTTGAGCGCATATCGCAAGAAGGCGATTATAAAAGATTTGAACACCTGGCGTGATCAGACATTCTTAGGCAAACCAGCGACGATTGGCGAAGACCGCGCGATTACCAACTTGGTGTTGAAGAATGGTTACGATGTAAGATACCAGTCCAATTCGATGGTTTACACGATTGCTCCGACAGATTACAAGCAGCTATGCAAAATGTTCCTTCGCTGGGCTCGCAGTAATGTTCGTGAAACTTTTGTTATGGGTGAATTTATTTTCAAAAAGTTCCGCAAAGGTTCGCGTTATGGTGCAATCATTAATTTTATAATGTCAATACTGGTTATGATAATTCCGCAGGCGATTATCGGCGCTGTTATGTGTGCGATGTTTATGAACCCGCAGATTTACATTTCGCAGGTCGCGCTGGGCACGGTTTTAGCTTCGACGGTTCCGGTTATTTTCTATTCGATTCGCCACAGAAATTCAGATGCCCTTTGGGCGTATGCTTACGGTCTGTTTTGGCTCGTCGCGTTATGGTGGATTACGCCGTGGTCGATAATTACGATGGGCAACGGCAAATGGCTTAC
The DNA here is from genome assembly GCA_021371795.1 of Planctomycetaceae bacterium. Taxonomy (NCBI): domain Bacteria; kingdom Pseudomonadati; phylum Planctomycetota; class Planctomycetia; order Planctomycetales; family Planctomycetaceae; species Planctomycetaceae bacterium. The sequence goes on from JAJFVK010000005.1 coordinate 44,840, forward strand.
AAGAGAACTGCCGCAAACTCGTCAGGACATTATCACAAGAATTTCAATTTTCCTCGGCCTAAAAGCCGCTTAAAAATGTCATCCTCGCGAATGCGGGGATCCAATTTGTTATTTAAACCCCGTCTTTAAGGCGGGGTTTTTTATTTAATATTGTCGAACGCAGCTTTTGCTAATTGTGAATTATCATGGCTCAAACAGAATATTCCCACATAAACAGTTTGCCCAAGTTGCGGCAATTCAACAGTCATAAATTTTTCCCACGGTTCATTGCCTTTGCAGTGATAGGACTCTATGACATTTCCTTTGCGCACGAGTTTTAAGTTGATGCCCGGAAAATCATGTCCCAGATGGCCGTGTGTTTTGACATATTCGCCTTTGTTGAATCTGCTGATAAATTCCAGCTCGCCGGCAGGCCTTGCCGCGAGCAATGAGAAGACAGAATCGTCAGTTAAGTCGTCGCGAATCATAATGCCGGCCTTTGCGAACATGTGCGTGAATGTAAGTTCGTCAATAGTCGCGGAAAATTCGCAATCGCCAGTCATTTTTTTGTACACGAATCGACATTGGTCGTTGGCCAGATAAATATCCGCTCCGCAGCCGTAGAGGTCGATTTTTTTATCTGAATAAACTTTCTGTCCGCCTGCGATTGAAGTTTTAATATCGATTGCGTCCCAGCCGATGAGTTTATCAGCAAATGACGCCGATGTGATTGGTTTTGCAGGCGGAGGCGGGTCTGCCAAAGGCGGCAGGGGTTCTTTTTGCGTGAGATATTTTTCTAAATCCTCATAGTAGGCATAATCAGAAGAGAAAAATTCAAAATATTTTTCGATTTCGTTTATGTCTGCCGTTCTGAAGTCTATCCATGGCTGCGGTAGTTTATTTGTTACCATTTCCCAATAGCCTCTGCGTTTTTCGTCGGGAACTGTGATTATTTTATATGCCCACATCGTCGCGGCCCAGTTGTATTGTGCGTATGTGTCATAATGCCTGCGCATCATTTCCGCTCCGCCCGCTCCGGTGTAAACAACATTAAACTCGCCCATAAAAAACGGAACATTCAAATCTTTTGCTTCATTGTTTATTTCCGCAAGAGATGATTTTAGAAATCTCGTCTGATTGTCGCGTGTCGGCGGTCCGCCGTCAAATATTCCCGGATACCGATGCAGCGAATACGCGACATTTTCCCAGCCGTGTTCCCGCGGACTTCCGAGCTCTTTTAAGGATTCGTGTCCCTGTATGAAAATTATATGTTCGCTGTCAATGCTTCGTATCGCTTTGTAAATCGCTTCGAACGCCTCGATTTGTTTCTGCATCGGCGCTCCCCATGGTTCGTTCAGCAAATCGTAGCCCGCAACGCAGCCGCGATTTTTATATCTTTGCGCAATCTGTTGCCAAAGCCAACAGGTTCTTTTTAAATAATTTGGGTCAGACCAGAATTTGTTATAATTATCTCTGCCGCAGTGTCCCATATTGCTTTGACATCCTGCCGCTCCGTGCAGACAGAGTATTGTATAAATTCCATGCTTTTGTGCTGAGTCGATGGCGTAATCGAGCCATTTGAACGCGTCGGTTTTTAGCTGCATTGGATTATTATCGTCTTCCAGGAGCTGATAATAAAACGGCAGTCGAGCGCAATTCATATTGAAAGACTTGATTGTTTCGAAATCACGAGTGTTAATCCAGTTCGCTCTGAACAAATCCATCAGGCGATTTTTCTCCTGTTCGCCGAATCGCTGCTGCAAGGTCAGCTCGAACATATACTGGTCGTGAATTTTATCGTCGTAGAGGTGCATCATCCACGTTTCCATCATCAGCCAGTTGCCAAGATTTGTGCCTTTGAGAATTACGGTGTTATTGCCGTCGGTGATTGATGTGCCCTTTGCTTTGAGAGCGGGCAGACCTGCGAATGATAACGAAGCAAAAAATAGTACGATAGTTATGTACTTGATTTTACTTTTCATTGTTCCTCCTGATTTTGCTATTGATTAATCAAAAGCGTTTGAATTGAATGTGGCGGACTGACCAATTTTGCGGACAGATTTTTAATTTTCAGACAGAAATCTATTTTTCCTTCCGACCTGTTCATAACTACTGCCGCGATAATTCCGTTTTGATTTTGAATGGCCGTCGCTTCGAGTTTGCCGCTCTTTGTATCGCATTGAATCCTCACAGCGCCCGGCCGAATAAATTTGCTGAAATGGCCGAGATAGTAATACGAACTGTTAAAGCGTATTTGGTTTGTGGTTTTGTCGGCGATAACAGGCGCATCGCATAAATTGTTTGCATGGTTAGGCCCACCCGTTTCGTCGAGCACCATATTCCAGTCGACCCAGCCGACAGACCAGTTATTTAAATCGCCGATAATAGAATGGCCGTAAACTTCTCCGCTTTTCCATTCGCCGGGCTTGATGCCGCCTTCACGGCAGCCTTCGGTAGCAAGAAGATGCTTGTCCGGAAAGAACTGATGTACTTTCGCCAGATTTTCAAAAAATGTGCCCGCGTACCAGTGAAATCCGACGCCCCAAACGAATTTAGCCGCCTGCGGGTCGGACAGAATTGTCGAAATCCTGTCAACGAGTATATCCTTATTATGATCCCAGACGATAATCTTAATATGCGGCAATCCCTGCTCTGTGAGCGCAGGCCCAAGATAAAATTTCAGAAAATCTCGTTCTTCGCTGTTGGAATACAAACACGAATCCCATCGCTGATGCGCATCCGGCTCGTTCTGTACTGTTACCGCCCAGATTGGAATTCCCGCTTCCATATATGCTTTGATATATCTCGCGAAGTACAGTGCCCATGCGTTTCTGCATTCCGGTTTGAGTTTTCCGCCGTCGTTCATTTTTCCGTTTGTCTTCATCCACGCAGGCGGACTCCACGGCGAGGCGAATAATTTGAAACCGTTTTTGGAAACCTGCATCGCGCCTTTTATGAATGGTATCAATAGTTTTTTGTCGTGCTCGATACTGAAATTCTCAAGCTGATAATCGTCAGGCGTGTCGTCGAAAGAATAATTGCCGAGGCTGAAATCGCAGCTGTTGATATGTGTTCTGCAAAGACTGTAACCGATTCCTTCCTTGTCGTCGAAGTAGGCTTTGATAACTTTTTCCCGCAGTTCGCAATTTATTTGCGAAAGCGCATAAGCGCCCGCTTCAGTAAATGCGCCGCCGAAACCTTCGATTAATTGAAATGTTTTTGAGGTATTAAGTTCGATGCAATCGGCAGCCGATTCGCCGATATTTTTTTCGGTTAGCTGTGCTGTGCCGTTGTCCGACAAAAGACATTCCGAGTTTTTGGCGGTAAGGATTATTTTTATGAAATTTTGCCCTATATTATTCATCCGGTTTTCTTTTTTGGTTATTATCAACGCAATTACCTCAATAAACCATCATTTTATTATTTTTGTGTTGCTTTATTAAAAACCGGTTGCTATTATAGAATAATGCGTTTTACAGTCAAGTAAAAATTGACTTTGCCGGCGGTTTTTTGTAAGATAAAGGTATATGAAGCGATTTACAGAAAATTGGGGGAAATTTTTGAAGCCATTCCAACCTTATATAATGGTATCTGTCTTACTCAATTTTTATTTTATAGATGCTTCGTATGCCAATCTGTTATTGAACTCCGGTTTTGAACAGGGCACTAACAGTCCGTGGAATGAGCAGACGCTGCCGACTTACTGGTATAAAACTACGAATGGCGGATGGTCAGCGTGGAAGAACACCGCCGCGAGTGTCGGCGCAACCGGAAACAATTTCGTCAATACCGGTGCCTGGTATTCCGGCGAATATGTTCGCTGGTACCAGAATGTCAATATAAGTACCGGCAGTTTTTACACATTGAGTGTCGATGCCAGAACAGAAGACTGGGGCACTTCGGATTGTAAACCAAACGGTGCATTGCTTATTCAATGGAAAAATTCATCAGGTACCCAAATCGGCAGTATTCAAAGACTTGAACTTTTCAACGGCACAATAAATACATCGTGGTCACGTTACAGTTTTACCGCTCAATCGCCCGCCGGTGCCGTTACCGCCGCGTTTATGCTCGAAGGCTCTTCGTGCGGAACGATTATGTATGACCAGGCCGCCGTTGCGCAGGATTGCGATTTCGATAATAACTGTTGGGTCAATATGTGTGATTTTAATACATTCGCGAAAAAATGGGAAACAACAGATAGTAATGTTGATTTGACCGGCGATAATTTTGTCAGCGTTGAGGATTTGAAAATATTCGCCGATGAATGGCTTAATTTTTATGAACCTGCCGATGAGGGGCTGACGCTGACAATAACCGATTCGACAACATATCAGCAAATCGACGGTTTTGGAGCGTCGCTTACGGATTCATCTGCGTATTTGCTTTATTATTCTCTCACAGCGCAGAAGCGTGCGGAAGTTCTGACGGATTTATTTGATTCCAATACAGGTATCGGGTTGAGTTATCTGCGTCAGCCGATGGGAACATCTGATTTTCGCAGACGCGCGGATTATACTTATGATGAGATTCCCGCGTCAGCGTCGAGCGATTACAATCTTCAGCAGTTCTCAATCGCCGCCGACACGACTTATATAACTCCTGTTCTGCTCGAAGTGTTGGCGATAAATCCAGACATCAAGGTTATGGGCAGTCCATGGAGTCCGCCCAGATGGATGAAGACGAGCAATTCGCTTATCGGCGGTTCGCTGACCGATAGCGACGATGTTTACAATACATACGCGAATTATTTCGTGAAATATGTCCAGGCGTACGCAAATCTCGGCATCGATATTTACGCGGTTACTCTGCAAAATGAACCGTTATATGAACCGGGCGATTATCCCGGAATGTCTATGAGTGCTGCCGAGCAGATAAGGCTTATTAAATTAGTCGGCCCGAAGTTTGCCGCCGCCGGGATAACAACGAAAATTTTCTGCTACGACCACAACTGGGACAACACCACTTATCCGCTTGCGGTATTGGCGGATTCTACTGCAAGAAGCTATCTCGCCGGCACAGCGTTCCACGGTTACAGCGGAGATGTTACGGCGCAAAGCACAGTACATTACGTTTACACCGGCAAGGATATTTACTATACCGAATGGTCGGACGGCGAATGGAACGATAGTGGTTTTGCCGATAGTCTGATTAATAATTCCGAAACAATTGTCAATGTTCTGCGCAACTGGTCGAAAACTTTTATAAAATGGAATCTTGCGCTCGACCAGAATAACGGCCCGAAAATCTCCGGCGGCTGCGATACCTGTTACGGCGTTGTTACTGTGAATACATCGACCGGCGAAGTTATGCCGCGTCCGCAGTATTATAGTCTCGGACAGGTAAGCAAATTTGTTCGGCCCGGCGCGTACAGAATATCTTCAACTGCTTCGGTTGGTTCAGGAATTAAAAATGTTGCGTTCACTAATCCCGATGGCACGCGAGTATGTATGGCGGTCAATACGGACACATCGGCGCACAATTTGAAAATTGTCTGGAACGGCCAATATTTAATTTACACGCTGCCCGCCAAATCTGTTGCGACATTTATTTGGCCGAATCAGTCAAACGCATCTGTTCAGGTATGGATGACCACAGGCGACGAAACAAAACTTCTCGCAGAACAAACGCCGGTTCAATTCCACAATTAACGCTGTTTATCCTTTTAAGCCTGTAAGTGAAATGCCCTCGATGAACGCTTTTTGCGCGAAGAAATAAATAATGATTATCGGCAGCACAATCAGACTTGACGCCGCCATAAGATAATTCCAGTATGTCCCGCCGTGCTGACTCTGGAAAAATTGCAGCCCCAGTGCAAGTGTATATGTATCTTCACGAGTCAAATAAACCAGCGGCCCAAGAAAATCATTCCACGATGCGATAAACTGAAACAGCGCGACTACCAGCAGGATAGGTTTTGACAAAGGCAAAATTACGCGAATTAAAATTCCAAGCTCGCTGCATCCGTCGATTTTCGCGGCCTCGGTTAATTCAGTCGGAATTGTGCGGAAAAATTGTCTCATCAGAAAGATGTTAAATGCCGCTGCGCCGAACGATGGAATCCACAATGGTTTCAAACTTCCAATCCAGCCGAGCTTGCCGAATACCACAAACAGCGGCGCCATTATAACCGGAAACGGAATCATCATTGTCGCCAGCACGCAGTAAAACAGCACATCTCTGCCTTTCCACTGAATCCTCGCGAATCCGTAAGCCACCAGCGTTGACGAAACGAGAGTGCCGATAACAGTAAGAACGCAGACAATCAGAGTGTTTTTCGCGTATTTCCAAAACGGAATCGCTGTTGTCGCCTCTTTGTAATTGCTCCACATAAATTTGGAAGGCATGATTGTCGGCGGAATTTTTGTTGTCTCCGCCAGCGGCTTGAGCGCAGTCGAAAGCATCCAGACAAGCGGGAACATAAACGCTATTGCGCCGATTATCAATATCGTATGTGTCGATATCGAAGAAACAATTTTTTGTTTCTTGTGTGATACAGGTTTTATGGAATTATTTTTCAGCATAGTAAACTTTGCTCGCCGTCATTTTGGTTACGATAAAGGTAACTGCCAGAATTATTATAAACAGTAGAACCGCCATTGCGCCGGCGTATCCCATTTTCAAAAAACTGAACGCGTTGTCAAACAGATACATTGTGTAATAATAGGTGCTTCGTGCCGGCCCGCCCGATGTCATAATATAGGGCACAGCGAAAACCTGCAAACAGCCGATGATGCCGAGGATAAGATTGAAATAAATCACCGGCGAAATCATTGGCAGCGTTATATGTCGAACTTTTGAAAACCATCCCGCTCCGTCAATCTCCGCCGCTTCGTAAAGACTTCTCGGCACATCCTGCAGTGCAGCGAGATAAATAACGATTGAACCGCCCACGCCCCATATTCCCGTAAGTACTATCGAAGGCGTTGCCCACATTGTCGAGCCGAGCCAGTTAGGCCCCGGAATACCGAATAGACCGAGGAAATAATTTAGAATACCGTTTTCGCCGTTGAACATCCATTTCCATAGTATCGCCAGCGCAACCATCGGTACCAGTGATGGCAGAAAATAAATTGTTCTGAAAATGCCGCGTCCCAAAATTTTCTGATTCAGAAGTATCGCGAAAAACAGCGAAACAATCATCGACAGCGGAATCGCCATAATAGTATAGAGGCCTGTGCTGACGATTGATTTTAGAAACACTTCGTCGTGGAAAAGATTGCTGTAATTTTTCAGCCCGACAAAAATCGGCGGGTTCAGCACATCATACTGACAGAAGCTGTAGTAGATGCTCTTGTATATTGGATAAATCTGGAAAACAGAAAATCCGACTATCCACGGCGAGATAAAAAGCAGTCCCTTGAGCAGGTTTTCAGTATTTTTCTTCAAAGTTAATTACCTGGTTTTATTTAATTTATTTTTCATATCAAGATATTCTTGCCATTTGACTTCGACTCTTTTCTGCACATCATCAAGCGCCTGCTGCGGCGTTTTTTTACCGAGCCAGACAGACTGAAACGCGTTGTCGATTTCGTGCGCGTATTCCTGCCAAATCGGAATCCTCGGCGTCGCATAAGCGTTGGGCGACTGGCTTAATCTTACAAATAATTTTATGTTTTTATTTGGATGATTGGAATAATCCATTTCGTTTGCGATTTTTAACGGAACAAATTTATTTTGCTTAAAGGCCAGATACTGAAGATTTTCAGGTTTCTGCATAAACGCAATAAATTTCGCGGCTTCTTTTTTATGTTTGGCGCCTCTTGGGATTACCAGAACATTGCATTCAGCCAGCGTAACATCTTTGAGTCTTCCGCCTGCCGATGGAAATGCTTCGGCCGTCCAGTTCAATCCCGGCGACATCTGGTCTATGAATTTGCTCATCCAAGGCCCCTGCAGAACCATCGCGAGCTTGCCCGTCATAAATCGGTCGTCCGACCACGAGAACGCTCCGAATCCGCTCGTGAAATTTTGCAGCGCTCTTGCTCCATAAGTTTGCGCATAAGATTGAATCCACTTGAACGCTTCGACATTTTCCGGACGATTGGCGGTTATATTTTTGCCGTCATACCAGTCGCCGCCGAACCACCACACCCACGCGAAATTCCACCAGCCCGGCTGCGTCGGCACAAAACCGAGCGATTCGAAATTGTTACCATTTTTAATTGTCAGTTTCGTTGCGTACTCGTCTAATTGTTCCAGCGTTTGAGGCACGTCCTCGAAGCCGGCATTTTTCAACAGGTCAGCATTCGTATGCAGAGCAAGTGTTGTTGCTGCGATTGGCAGACCGTACAATTTGTTTTCATAACTGCACAGTTTCCAGTAGATGTCGATGTAATCCTGCTGACTTGCGCCGATTTCCGGCAGAAGCTCATCGATGACTTCGATTGCGTTTTTATCTCCGAGTTTGGGAATCGCCGAATCCTGAAGATTTGCCAAATCAGGCGGGTCGTTGCCTGCGATGGCGATCAGCAGTTTGCGTTCCAGTTCGCTGACGCTAAGCAGATTGACAAAAATTTCATCCTGTGAATTATTGAATTTATCGACCAGATGTTTAGCCGCTTGCAGTTCCTGGCCGCTCCACATCTCCCAATAATCAACGACAACTCTGCCTTTGTGTTCGGCGGGTGTTTTGGAGCAACCGCCAAAGGCTGCAATCGAGACTATAATAAGGATAGTAAGCAAATGTTGCATTAAATGCCTTAAAACATTCAATTTTACGCCAAAATTCGCGTTTTTTACAAATATATCCAAACAACCGGTTGCTAAAGTTAAATCAAGCTGTTGTATGTGTCAAGTTTTATATTAATTTCGTCCTGAAAACCAAAAAAAATTATAGGTCTAAGATTAATGGTTCTCATGGAATAATGCAAATTAAAAATGTAACTATTTTTAAAATAACGAGTTATAGAAGTAAATATAAAAGCCTTTTATGTTTGTAATTAATCGCTTAATTTTTTGTTAAAAAGTCTTGACTAAATTTGGGTAGAAAGGTAATATATATTTTAGCAACCGGTTGTTTGTGCTTGAATGCGGCATTAGAAAATGTTAAAGCCTTTTTGCGGAACGCCAAAAGGCTTGTGAAGGTTAAATAATTAATTGGATAATTGGAGGAAGTGAAAAAATGAAAAAGAGAATTATAGTAATGTTGCTTGCTGTGTGTTCGATGGTTGGTTTGGCGAATGCAAATCTGCTCACCAATGGAAACTTCAACTCCCCAGATTCCGATGCTGCTCCGGCTGACTGGAGTATTTGGACTTGGGGCGGCGGTTGGGCAAATCATCAGAATGATTCCTCAAGTTATGACGGCACATGGTATATGGCTGTCGGCGGTTCAAGCAATGCCGGTGCAGGACTTTATCAGGTTGTCAAGGGTACTGCCGGCGTTGAATACACGCTGACGGTTGACAGTGGCGCACAGGCTTGGTGGAAACCTTATGGCGAAATGAAAATGTTTTTCCTTGATGCTTCATCTGCCGAAATATCAAGTGTGATTGCCGTTACTGCCGACCCAGCAGGATACGATGTTCTTGTGCCCTGGCACAATGTTACACTTTCAGCAGTTGCTCCTGTTGGCACAGTGTCTGTAAAAGTCGAATTTGCTAATGCAAACGGACAGGGTACTGTCTGGTTTGACAACGCCGTTTTGATTCCGGAACCAATTTCGATGGTTCTTCTTGCTCTTGGCGGTTTACTGCTCCGTAAAAAATAGAACTTTATAGTGTATGCTCTGCCGCTGTGAACAGCCGGCGGCAGGGCGTAAAATAATTTTTCTTTTAACATTAAGGTTTCTTATGTTGAAAAAGAAGGCATTCAGTTCGGCGTTTACACTCGTTGAGCTTTTGGTGGTTATTTCAATCATCGCTCTATTGCTTGCGGTTCTTATGCCCGCTCTGAACAAAGCCAGAGAGCAGGGTAGGCGGGTCGTTTGTCTCAATCATATCAAATCATTACTGCTTTCAGTGGATGTTTATGCCGGCTCGAATAATGGCTGGTACGTTCCGCTTGTCAGCACCGCAGCCGCAAAAGGGCCTGCCTCGCTGGATCAGATTAATCCGTACATCTGGCTGACGAATCTTGCATTCAGGAAAATCACCGGCGTAAAAGATTCTGAAACAATGAATATGAATTATAACGTTGCTATTGAATTACCCGATAAATTTTATTGTCCCAGCGACGAAATGGCCAAACTGCATAAGAAATCTGATAAAAATGTATTGGTAAGTTACGGCTACAATGCCGAGGACTGGTGGGGCTTGAACGCGACTCCCGCGAATTCTTTTCCGACTTCGATTCCTAAAGGCACAACGTATGGCCATAAGCAATCGCAAATTAAAAGCGCATCGAATAAACTGATGTTTGCCGATTCGGTTGACTGGTGGATAATATGGATGGGGGCGAATTATAAAACCGCTTGGGACAAACTCGGCCAGCAGCAGCGAGAGGCTTACGCGACTACCAACTACAATGGTCTCGGAAATGTGAGCGTTGTCGGCCCTGTGCTTTTCAGACATAGTGAAGGTTCACCTATTGGTTTTTATGATGGCCATTGCAATTATATGAAGAAGGATAAGGTGTTCATAAACACCAATCCAACACAGCCTATGCGTTATTGGAAAGATGCGACCGGAATGTGGTCTAATTAGAATTCATTCTTGAACATAAACTAATCAGGTGTCTAACATATAAATTTTCAAATAAGGAGGGTGTCTTATGAAAAAAATATTGTTATCTGTATTTATTGCTGTAATTGGTCTTTGTGCTTTGCCGGCCAAATCTGAATTGCTCGTCAATCCCGGTTTTGAACTTGGTGCGCCTGAGACTGGTGCTTGGCAGGAAGGCTGGATGCCGTCGAACTGGTTCAAGTGGGGCGTTGGCGGCTGGGCAAGCTGGAAGAGTGCTTCAAGAGAATCAATTGCGTATACACCTCACACCGGCGACAAATTTTACGCCGTCGGAGCTTGGACTTCTGGCGAATATCAAAATGTTGGCCAGATTGTACGAGTGAATCCGGATGAGGTGTTTGTATTTAGTACTTGGGCGATGACCGAAAACTGGGGTACGCCGACAGGATATTTTCTCATAAAATGGTTTGATTCTGCGGATGATCAGGTTGGAAGTGATGAGTTTGGGACATTGATAAGCGGAAGTCAGGTTGCGACATGGACGCAGTACACTTATACGACTACAGCCGCGCCGGCAGGTGCAATGTGGGGTACTTTTCAAATTGAGGGCGACGCGCAGGGAACAATTCTGGCCGATGACGTATCAGTAAAACTGCGTTATGCAGCCAATGACCCGGTGCCTGATATTAACGCATCTGTTCCGCCGGCGACCGCACAACTGCAATGGACAAGACCTGCTCCGCGTTCATCCGGAACAGTTACCGTTGACGTATGGTTTGGAACAAGCATCGCGGCGATGACGAAAGTCGTCAGCAATCAGGCCGTGAATTCGTGGACGATTTCACCGGCGTTATCAACATTATCGGCATCGACATTTTATTGGCGTGTCGATTGCATTGATGAAAGCATTACAACTACCGGCCGTCAGTGGCAGTTCTTTACAAACACCGCTCCGGTTGTTGACGCAGGAACAAAACAGAATATCTGGCTCGAATCAGGCTCGGCAACAGCTTCTATGGCTGCCGTCGTAACAGATGACGGCCTGCCGAATCCGCCTGCCACGGTAACTTATCTCTGGACAGTCAACAGCGGCCCGGCCTCGGTTACGTTTACTCCAAACGCGACAACATTAAATCCAACGGCGACATTTACAACTGCCGGAGATTATGTTTTGAAACTAACCGCAAGCGATTCAGTTGTTAGCAATGAAGATACTGTGAAAGTCAGAGTATTCGCCGCAGGCCAAACAGGCTTGATAGCGCATTATATGTTAAATGAAACTTCCGGCTCAACAGCAACCGATAGTATTGGCGGCCACAATGGTACGCTTGTTAATTCTCCAACATGGCTGCCCACAGGCGGAAAAGTCGGCGGTGCTCTGCAGTTGACCAGCAGTTTAGCTCAAGATGTTAATTGTGGTGGAGCAGTCGAAGACCACAACTCTCCATCATGGGCGGATTTAAGAGACGAGATTACAGTTTCGGCGTGGATTAAATTACCGACAGCAGGTTGGCCGGGCGGTAATACTCCGTGGACTGCCATTGTTACAAAGGGCGATTCATCTTGGCGATTGACGCGCAACGATAACTCGAACACAGTTTATTTCTATTGCAATGGCCTGCAGGATTACGGCCGTGAAGTGATTGGTGTTACAGATGTCGCGGACAATCAGTGGCACTTTATCGCCGGTACTTACGATGGTGCAAGAATCGCTCTGTACGTTGATGGACTGCTGCAAAATTCTTATGCGTCTTCGGGACAGATAGCCTTTAATAATGCTGATGTTTACATCGGCAACAACGCCGAGGGTACCGACAACAGGTTTTTCTCCGGCGTTATCGATCAGGTTAGAATACACAACATTGGTTTGCCGCAGGATAAAATTATCGAGCAGTATGTTGCTGATGGCGGAACGACGATTTGTGCCGAGTACCTCACGGGCGATTTGAATAACGATTGTTATATCGATTTTGAAGATTTCGCAATGATCGCGGAAAATTGGCTCAAATGTACTGACATTACCAATGGTCGATGCGAATAGATTGAAGATAGTTATGGTTTGAAAGAATAAGTTATATCGTCAGGAGCGTCTTTAAACCGGCGCTCCTGATTTTTTACAAGAATGGCTGAATGAAAAAATATGTTGAGATTCTGACTTGTTTGCATTATTCTGGAGCGGTTTTATGGTTGTAATAAAATCGGAATCTCGAACTATGGGCCGTAAAAAGGTTAATTTACTTGATGTTGCCAGAGTTGCCGGAACGAGCAAATCTACTGTCAGCAGGGTATTGAATAACAAGCTTGGCAACGGGTTTACTGTAACGGACAGTGTCCGTCAGCGTATTCTTGATGTTTCAAAGCAGTTGGGCTATCGTCCGAGCCTCATCGCGCAAAGTTTGTCCAATCAGCAGCGAATAATGATTCACATCCTCGGCGGCAGTCACGGTCTTCACGACTTGGGCGACATTTACCAGACCGCGGTAAATGAAATAGTATCGATAATGAATGAAAAGCTGGAGGACGGCTCTGTTACAGTTGATATGTCCTCGTACCGTGCGAACAAAAGCGAGCTTCCGCCATGGCACCTTAACGCTGCGGTAATTCTCGCCCGATGCAATTCGGCGACTATTGAAGAACTTGAAGAATCCGGCATTCCTTATCTTGTCATAAACGGTCCTGCCGGCAAGAACGGTTCGACGGTTGTGCCTGACGACGTCAACGGTATGCGGCTGGCCGTCAAGCACTTTGTCAATCTCGGCCATAAGCGCATCGCGTACGCCGGCCCCCAGATAGCTTTCCTTAGAGGCCACAGCAGTGTGTACGACAGACACAGTACATATTTAGCGGAGATGGAAAAATATAATCTGTCCGCGATGGCAGGCCACGATAAGATATTTTCGACTGTAAAAACATACGACAATCTTTACAAATCAGCCGTTCAGTACATTCAGGCCACGGTCATTCAAAACAAGGCGACAGCCGTTATAGTTTACGGCCACATGGAAGCGATGTATCTGATTCAGGCAGCTCAAAGTCTTGGCGTTTCTGTCCCGCAGCAGTTGAGTATTATTTGTTTTTGCGACCAGCACGCGGCGAACATTATGAGTCCGAATATGACGTTTATAGATTTGATGTCGAAGGAAATGGGCATTGCCGCTGCCGAATTGCTGCTGAAGTATTTGAACAATCCTGAAAAGGCGAAACCTGAAGTGGTTAAAGTGCCGGAGCAGTTGATTGTAAGAGCCACAACTTCCGTCGCCCCAAAAGAATAAGCACACTTTGTTATTTCGGACACTCCTGTAAATTGCGGCATTATAACTTCTCGCCAAGTGTCCGTCATCCGTTCAGCACATAAAAACACTCTTTTTGCCGTATAATTAATGCACAAAGCTGTGTGCATGGCTTTTTTTTTGTTTAAACGTAGCCGTTTTGTGCAATATTCTTGTAAAATTTATCTTAAAAACGTATGATAATCATGTATTGATTTAAAACATGTGGATGCAAAATGATTAATAATATGCCAATAACGCTCAAGGAGATTGCTTTCAGAGCAGGAGTGGACATTTCAGTTGTGTCGAGAATTTTGAACGACAAGGCAGACCAGTACCGAATTAGCAAAATCTGTCAGGAGAAAGTAAAAAAAGTTGCGATGGATTTAGGATATATCCCCAACGCTTACGCCGTCGGTATCAAAACCGGTGAATTTCACTGCGTCGCGCTGCTCCAAAGCGGAATGACAGGCAAAAGCTTCCTGCCCGAAAAATTAGTCAACGAAATACACCGCAATCTCGAAAAAGAAGATAAACACTTATTACTCGCCAACATTCCCGAAAACAGCGGTCAGGATATTCCGCGAATTTTCCGCTCACTTATGGCTGACGGCCTGATTGTAAATTTTTATGGGGATTTGCCGCCGCAAATCAGAAAAGCAATCGCAAAAACTTCTATGCCGACCGTCTGGATGAATTACAGAATGCAGTACAATTCTGTTTATCCCGACAGCTTCACCGCGGCCAAAAAAGCCACCGAGTATTTAATCAAGCTCGGCCATAAACGCATCGCATACTGCAATGTCTATTTCAAAGATTTGCGCAAAGACGCCCATTACAGCGTTTCCGAACGCCGGCAGGGTTATACTGAAGCGATGAAAAACGCCTCGCTGCCACTGATGGATGTTACGCCGGACTATCCGGTCGATGATTCTATGGATAAGCAGGTCGAATTGTTCCGTTCCCTTTTGAAACGTAAAGACAGACCAACAGCAATTCTTTTGTACTGGTCGTTTTCAATACCGGCCGTTCAGAAGGCCGCGTACACTTTAAATTTGCACATTCCAAATGATTTGTCGGTAGTTACATTCGCGTGCGAATCGCATCAGCGAATTGGCTTGACGGCAACAGCAATGCTCGAGCCGGAAACGGATATGGCTCAACAGGCAGTTGCTATGTTAGCGCAGAAAATGCAGACCCGCGACGCAAACACACCGTCGGTGAAGTTGGATTATTATTTCCTCGATATGGGCACCTGTTCAAAAGCACCGGAAATGTAAGGGAATCAAATATTATTATTGGTCAGTTTGTGTTATTTGAATTGCCCAACTTTTATATCACCACTTGGCATATGTGCAATCAATTCGAGTTGTCCGCCGAGTGCTTTTATCAGTCTCTGCAATGTGCTTATCTGCATATCATCCTGTGATTCTAATTTAGACAAGCTCGGCTGTTTCATACCAAGTTTATGAGCGATATCTTGTTGAGTAAAACCGGCTTTCCTGCGTATTTCAGTTAAAAGCATTTCGGCCATCAGTTCTTTAGCCTTTGCTTTTGCCCTTTTAATCCTTGTAGGCTTCATCTTTTTTAAAAGTGTTTCAAATTTATGTGCCATTATATCAAACCTTCTTTCTTAAGTCTCAAATTTTGAGATAATTGAAAGTTGGACGTTCGATGTTGAATGTTGGAAGTTCAATAATTTCTGATTATAGCCTATAATATATATTTGTCAAGAGCTATATTCCGGTTCACTAAAATTTTAAGGCAATCTCGTTTCAAGTTTCAAATCTGAGCTTTCAAATCCGTATGCCTATCCCGCACCTTGTTTTTATTAAATTTTTTTAGGTGCGGTGGTCGAATTTCAAATTCCTTTCACTTGCCATGAAAGGGCGTAATATTAGCTTTTCGTTACACCAAGCCTTGTCAACTCGCTATCAATCTTTTTATCAATATTCTTAAGACATGCAATGCATAACATCGTTTTCGCTCGACTAAAAGCAACATACCCTAATCGGCACATATCCGTTTTTTCCGAGTATCTCGTTTCCTTCTCGGTTATTAACCATCTTGTCAATTGTCCTTTGTCTTCTGCGACGACTAAAACGGCATCTGCCTCAAGCCCCTTAGCCTTATGTATGGATGAATGCATATGATATTCACTAATATTATCATCCACGAACTCTTTGCCATTTAGTTTTCGTAATTTGTCTTCAACATTATTGATTGAGTATTCTTTATTAGCTTCTAATTCAAGGTTATTTTCAATAAAAGTACAAATATCTTCCGCTGTTTTAATCTTACCTTTCCTAATAGCAATCACCAATAGTAACCCTTTTTTTCGTAGTGCTATTCGATCAAGCTTATATTTTTCACAGATTTGTTTGCTATTTTTGCCAACTATGGCTGAAATAATTTTAATTGCTTCATCTATTAGTCCTAGCCCCTTCGTTGCATCATTCGATACTGGTATTAATTCCCATTTTTCTGCCACATCTTCAAACGTCTTGTTCACATAGCTAAGATAAAATTTCTCTACAGGTTTGCCATTTTTCTTTAAAATACTGGTTATGCTGCGATATGATTTAATAATACTATCCAAATCAGTTTCAGGTATGAAATATACCCCGCCACATACATCACTTCCGCGTTCCGATCTTTGATCGACATCGCAATGAAACTGTTTTATAAACCTAACAATTTCATCGCATGACCGGTGATTTTTAGTATTTGTTTCAACTTTTGCAATTTTCTTAAACTTGTTGATTGCGATATTCTCATAACTCTTTATTGTATCTGTGAACCTGAAAATGTACTGTTCAGGATCTCCGACGGCATATATAACCGTTTTATCTTCTTTACTAATATATTCAATAATCTTAGACTGAGAGCTATTCGCATCCTGAAATTCATCAATAAACAGATACTGCAAACGATTGCATACTACAGTTCTTACGAGTTCATTTTCTTCAAGTATTTTTCCGCTCATAGTGAGAATCTGTTCATAACCATATCGCCCGTTTTCCAAGTTCCTTTTCTTCCGCAAGTTAATTGCTATTTTCCAACTACCAGCGTCCATTTCCTTAGGTTTGGTCCCATAGTCAATATCCATAAAGACTAGTTCTTTGGGCAACATCCCTGCAAGATGCCCAAAAGGTTTGAAAATGAATCGATAACAAAAACTATGGTTAGTACCAATAAACACATTCGGTGGAATGCATATCCTCTTTGCAAGCCTCTCTTTAATATTAGATGTTGCTGCGTTTGTATACGTTATTGCAGCAAGGATACGATGAGGTTGCAAATGTGGTATCGCATCCATTATTCGATCAACCATATCATACGTCTTACCAGCCCCAGGCCCTGCAATTACCAGAACAGGTTTATTTTTAGTCTTTCCCATTCTTGTCCATTAAAAAAGTAAACCCGTCTGTAATATACTTAGGAATTGTAAGTTTATCTTCTTTTTCAAGCCTCCTTTTTAAGTTCAATGCGAATTCAGATTTATAATCTTCTATCTCACCGAAGAAATCCTCAACATCAATTTCCTTATCTTTGCACTTTTCCTCAAAGGTCACTCCATTTTTCGGTTTTGTATCCTTCAATGCCCGAAGCAATGTTTTTTTTCCTTCCCCATTTTTATTCGCCTCAATCAAATCTTTTTCAAAAGTACTCGTATTAGAAACTTCGACTTTAATTAGTATTTTATCTTCGAAATTACTTTTCAAATCTGCAGCTCTATTCTCGACTTTTTTCTTTCCCTCATCACTATCTGTAAGTACTAAGCACTTGATAAAATATCCATTTTTTATTATTTTTAGAAAATGACAGAAAGCTACCCCTTGTACGTTAATAACTTCGTATCCACCTTGTTCCAAAGTTTTTTGGGAATGCACCTTAAAAAATACCGGTAGAAGAATTTTTTCACTGATACCCTCCACAAGGATGACCCTTCGTGCGAAAAACAGCCTCGATTGTGTAGCATCGATAAACTTGCTCAAATATCGAATACTTTTTTTATCCTCCTTTACGTCAAGCCCCTCCAGCACATAATGTCCTCTTATTCTTCCGTCAATTCTATCGTTATAAAGAATAACTGTGTTTTTTAGACATAATTTTGCGGCGATATGTGTTGAGTGCGATGTGAGCAGTAATTGCATACAACCCGAATCTTTCTTTTGAATGCTCCCAATATTTTCCGCCAAGTGATCCTGCAATTGTGGATGCAAATGTGCCTCTGGCTCTTCAATCCCAATACAGCGAAAGTATGGTTCACTTCCTTGTTTATCTCTGTTTGAAAGATGCGAAAGAATTAGCGCAATATATAAAAGATTATTTCGTCCAAGACCGTTGCGTGAAACATCGATTGGATTTGCTCCATAAATTAAACTTATCTTTTTTAGAATTTCGCTTGTTTCTGGTGAGGAGAATTGAAAATCAATACTGTTGCCATTGCCATCGGCATCAAGAGATACTTGGGAAAGTAATGTTCCAATACGTGTTTTAATATCTTTAAGGGTCGCATTTTCTTTGACAATACCACTTAAAGTGTTTAATCCCTCTTTGATATTTTCGTATCCTGCATTCTCGCCTTGTGCAAGTACTCGATACAACAAACGTGCCCCACCACCGGCAACTAATTCTTGTTCAGCATTCCGCAAAGCATCCAGATATTCAATCTTCAACATTCGAAGCAAATATTGCTGGCATTCATTGGTACTGTCATTGCCTCCAAATATTGAATATCTATATTCCTCTATTGGAAAATCGATCTTTAAATAATCGTTTTTGTTTTCTCCTAATTTCTCTCTTTGTTTTTCAATCCAAACGACTTTATCGAACGAGTCTTTTGGTGCGAAAAAATATGTTATCTTGGCCTTTTCTAACTCATGATCTATAAACCAATCTGCTACTATGGCTTTTTGATCATCATCCATCTTACTCAAAGTTATATCAATCCTTACTTCGGGAAATACAATACTTTCTAATGTTATAGCTCTATTGGCAACTTCTTTCTTAAAAACCATGACGGAAGAATAATTAATATCATCTATTTCAAGCATTCTTTGCCTGAATACCGAGAGGTCTTGACTAAGAATCAAGCCAATTGCTTTTAGCAAGTTACTTTTGCCAATATTGTTTTCACCCAAAATCAATGTGAAAGGCTTCAACTTCATCACAAAGGCAGGGGTACCGAAATTACGAAAGTTTTTTATTGAGATTTCTTTGATATACACGAAATTTGTCCTTTAAATCAGATGTTTGATTTTCCTATCCCTCGAATATTATTCACTTTTCAGACGGCCTCCAGTCTGCAATCTTATAACAATTATCTCTTTTGATGATATGAATTCAAGAAAAAATAAAATTTAGAGGGGGGTGATCAATATTGGGCGTTGAAAGTTTAATGTTCAATGTTGGACGTTCAGAAAATATCTCTGTGGTCGCAAAAAATCCGCGTCGAATCCGCGCAAATCCGCGGTTAAAAAAGAACGCATGTTTCACGAACACCGATTTTCAACTTTGACGATTTCTTACGATTTTACTGCATTTCATTACTCATTTAGTTTAATTCACTTCATTTTACTGTGTTTTAGTTTCATTTTGTTACCATCAAAACTTGCGCCTTGCGTAATTTTGCGTTCAAGAACGCGCACTATCGACTATCAACTATCACCTAACAACTATATGTAGTGGTCGTAAAAATTTGCGCAAGCGTTTTCTTGCGCCGATTTTGCACTTTTTCGAAATTTTCGACTTTTGGGACGGTTTTGGAGTACTTTTTAAGTGTTTTCTCTGAAACGTGCGTGTTTTTAAAGCGGTTTTTAGCGAAAAACACGAAAATTGAAAATTACGCTAATAGTTTTGGCGGTATGGAATTATATCAAACTTGCGCCGGAACTTGCGCATTCTGATTTTAAGCAAAAACGCACATAAGTCTTTATTTTCCGTTAAATGGCGGATGTGGTGGAGCATTGGAACTTGCGTACATTTTAATAAACTTGCAAAATTTGAAATTTTCGGTAGAATAGCCGGTTTTAATAATTTGAATGTTAATATCGAATAACTATCGACTAACAACCATCAACTAACGACTGAAATGTTTGATGCACTAACGGAAAAATTTAATAATGTCTTTCGCGCGATAACCAACCGCGGTCGGATTACCGAAGCGAACATTGCCGACGCGATGAACGAAGTCCGCAAGGCTCTGCTCGAGGCTGACGTTAACTATCACGTGGCAAAGCAGTTCTGTAAAGATGTCCGCGCTGCGGCCGTTGGCGCAGAGGTTATAAAAAGCCTTCATCCGGGTCAGGTTTTCGTCAAGATTGTCAACGATGAGTTGACAAAATTGATGGGCCCAGCCGACCCGAAAATTTATTACGTAACCCCCGGCCCGACAGTGATTTTGCTCGCCGGTTTGCAGGGTAGTGGTAAGACCACGACCGCAGGCAAACTTGCGAAATATATAGCATCAAAAGGCAAAAAAACCCTCCTCGTCGCTGACGACTTGCAAAGGCCTGCAGCCGTTGACCAGTTGGTTACGCTTGGTCAGCAGTTGGGTATTGATGTTTATAATGAACCCGGCTCGAAAGACGCGGTCAAGGTTGCGAAAAACGGCCTAAAACACGCTCAATCAAGCGGTTATGACGTTGTGATTCTTGATACCGCCGGTCGTTTGCACATTGATCAGGAGATGATGAACGAGGTTGCCGACGTAGCCAAGATAACCAGTCCGCACCAGATATATTTGGTTTGCGATTCAATGACCGGTCAGGATGCTGTCAATAGTGCCAAGGAATTTAACGAACGTCTGGAATTGGACGGCGTTATCTTAACGAAACTCGATGGCGATGCCCGCGGCGGTGCTGCCTTAAGTATAAAGGCTGTAACGGGTAAGCCGATTAAATTTATTGGCGTTGGTGAGAAATTAGATAAACTTGAGGAGTTCCATCCCGACCGAATGGCGAGCAGAATCCTCGGTATGGGCGATGTTGTAACGCTTGTCGAACGTGCGCAGGAGCAGTTTAACGCCGAAGAAGCTGCGAAAATGCAGCAAAAAATGGCGAAAGGCACGTTTGGCTTCGATGATTTCCTAAAACAGATGCAAACTGTCAAGAAAATGGGCGGAATGGCTGATATGCTGAAAATGCTGCCGGGTATGGGCAGTAAAATGGCGGGTATGGATGTCGATGACGGCGAAATGGTAAAAATTGAGGGAATAATTCACTCAATGACACTTGAGGAAAGAAAAAATCCGGATATAATCAGCCCCTCGCGCAGGAGGCGCATCGCCGCGGGTTGCGGCAGGGATCAGCACGATATATCGTCTTTGATAAAGACTTTTGAACGCAGCAGGGATATGCTTAAAGCCTTATCCGGCGGAGCTTTGGGCGGATTTAAGGCGCTAATGAGCGGCGGCGGAATGGATGCCATCGGCGATATGATGAGCCATGGAAAGAAGATTAAACAGCGTTCGAAACGAAAACAGAAAATCGTCAGAAAAGGCAAAATTACCTGGCGATAATGAAAAATATGTCTTTGCAGGATTATTTAGCAGCAGTTGTTCAGAAAACTGGCGATTCGTTTGGCAAACAGTATCGCGGTTTTTTTGCGGACAACAAAGGCTCTGCGGAGCTTGCGATGCTTGCAAGTCCGACGAAAGAAGAAGCACAGCAGTTGAAAATTGCTGTTGCGATAATGACTGAAGACGAAAAGAAAAACGCCGAAAGTCTTACTGACCAACAGGTTAAAAGAATTGCGGCTGACGCGAAAATCGACCCGGCTGTGCTGGCGATTTTTATAAATGGTTATGCCTTATATTTTAAAAAGGCACAGAAAAATTAGACCGTGTTTCTTCCTGATGTGTTCTGCCAATGGGGCGGACGACTGGGAAGAATATTATATATATTCGAAAGGATAGTTTATGTCAGTAAAATTAAGACTCACAAGGATGGGACGCCGGCACAAGCCGTTTTTCAGGCTTAATGCTATTGATTCCCGTACACCGAGAGACGGCAGAATTGTCGAAAAGCTCGGCCACTATGACCCGATTGAAAAAGACGCAGCAAAGCAGCTCGTTCTGAAAAAAGACAGAATTGAGTATTGGCTTTCAGTCGGCGCAGTTCCCAGCGAAACAGTCGCGGAATTGATCTCACGAATCGGTATTGAAAGCAAACATTACAAACAAATTAAAGCTCGTTTGAGCAAAGCCAGAGAGATTGCCAAGAAGAAAGGCAAAGTCTTCGACAATACTCAAAGAGTACAGGCCAAAAAAGCCGCCGAAAAAGCTGAAGCTGCAAAAGCAGCAGCCGAAGCCGCCGGCGAGCAGAAGGCTTAAAGAAATTTAAAAGTGATGAGAATTGATGTTCTTACGCTTTTTCCGGATATGTTCGCTTCGCCGCTTGGCTTTTCAATAGTCAAACGAGCGCAGGAACGGAAGCTGGTAAATATAGTTCTTTCAAATATTAGAGATTTCGCGAAAAACAACTACAAGAAGGTTGACGATACGCCTTACGGCGGCGGGCCTGGAATGGTAATGATGTGCCAGCCGGTTTTTGACTGTCTTGAGAATGTTCAAAAGCAGGACGAAAACCCAGGTCGCATAATTTTACTAACGCCCGGCGGAAAACGATTCGACCAGAAACTCGCGCAGGAACTGGCCAATGAGAAAAGAGTTGTTCTTATTGCCGGCCACTACGAGGGTTTCGACGAACGAATCAGAACTGGTACGAACGCTGAAGAAGTATCAATCGGCGATTATGTCCTGTCCGGCGGTGAACTTGCCGCGATGGTTATAATAGATGCGATGGTAAGACTTATGCCCGGAGCTTTGGGCGATGACGATTCGTCGGTTAGCGAGTCGTTCAGCGAAGGCCTTCTTGAATATCCGCACTATACGAGACCTGAAGTTTTCAAAGGATTGAAAGTGCCGGATGTGCTGTTGAGTGGAAATCATAAAGAAATAGAAAAATGGCGAAAGCAGCAGGCACTTGAGAAAACTAAAAGTCAAAGACCTGATTTGCTAAAATAATTGAAGATAGAAGATTGAAAATTGAAGAATGAAATTAATCCGCCGCGGGCGGTTCCAAAAATCTTCAATCTACCCCAAAGGGGTCTTCGACAATCTTCAATATTCAATTGAAAAAATGTTATTTGTGTTTATTGATTAAATTAAATTACTATAGGAGTATACAAGTGAATACTGAATTGATTAATTCGGTCGAAAAGAAAAGTTTGAAGCCTCAAATTCCATATTTTGAGGTCGGCGATACAGTTGACGTACATTGTAAGATTCAGGAAGGCGACAAGTCCCGCGTGCAGATTTTCAGCGGTACTGTAATATCCAAAAAAGGTCACGGCCTGAACCAGCAGTTTACAGTCCGCAGAATGATTGGCGATGAAGGCGTTGAAAGAACGTTCCCGATTAACTCGCCGAGCGTTGCTGATGTTAAACCTATCAGAAGCGGCAAGACAAGAAGAGCCAAGCTGTACTATCTTAGAGAACGTACAGGCAAGAGCGTTAAACTTTCGCAGAAACGTACCGACCATACGACTGGTAAGTCCGGCGGCAAGTCCGGCAAGTAATGAAACGTGCTTTTTTTCGGCAATAAACTGAAAAAAGTTCTGTCTGATAGTCGTTTGCTCGGCCAATGGGGCCAAAAGCAGTGCGAAAAGTTTTATAAAGCCAAAGGCTGTAAGACGCTCGCGAGGAATTTCGCCTGTAAGTCCGGCGAGATTGACCTGATTATAGGGCAGACTGACGGAACAGTAATTTTTGTCGAAGTGAAGACACGCAGTTCAGAAAAATACGCACAAGCCGAGTCTGCTATAACTTATTCCAAGAAATTGAGAATGGTTAAAGCAGCTCGGCTTTTTGTTAAAGAATATAAACTCGAAAATTACCCTCTACGTTTTGATGTTGTGATTGTAATGCCTGATGCAAATGGTAAAGCGATGATACGGCATTACGAAAATGCGTTTGTGCCATAGCAATTGAAAATAGAAGATTGAATATTGAAGAATAAAATTGTTCCGCCGCAGGCGGCTCCAAAAATCTTCAATCTCAATATTAAATTTGTAAAGATGAATCTAATAGATACACACGCACATTTGACCTTTACCGAGCTTGCCGGCTCCATAGACGATGTCCTTGTCCGCAGCAGGGCGGCAGGCGTTACAAAATGGATTAGCGTCGGCACCGACGCTGAACACAACGAGCAAGCTGTCAAACTCGCACAGAAATATGAAAATTTATATGCCGCACTCGGCATTCATCCTCATTACGCATCTGAATATCAGCCGGGACATTTGCAAAGACTTGTCGAATTAATCGGCAGCGGAAAAGTCGTCGCCATCGGCGAGACGGGTCTTGACTTTCATTACAATTTTTCAAAACAGGATGCGCAGCGTGATTTATTCAAGAGACTTCTCGAAATCGCATCATTGTGCAGGCTGCCTGTTATCATTCACAGCAGAAACGCACTTGATGAAACAATGCAGATAATTGAGAAATGCGCAGATAAGACGACAAAATTTGTTTTCCACTGCTGGAGCGGCACAATCGAAGAAACCCGCGCAATTATTAACAAAGGTTTTTTCATTTCATTCACCGGAATCATCACATTTAAAAACGGCGAGCTTGCCAGAGAATGCGTTAAAACCGTTCCGTTGGATAGAATGATGATTGAGACGGATTGTCCGTATATGTCGCCGGAGCCGATGCGGAAACAAAAAATTAATGAGCCGGCACTGCTGATTCACACCGCGAAAAAAATCGCTGAATTGAAAGGCGTTGATTTGGAAACGCTGGCCGAACAATTGGCGGCCAACACAAAAGAGTTTTTTAACATCTAAATTTATGCCAGTTTATCTGGCGATGATACTAAATTGACCATATCCATCAGGAATTTTGCGCCGTAATCGGGACTGATAATCCGGCTGTCGGCGGCAAGACAAAATTCAATTATTTTTTTCACTTCGATTTTTCCGTCAATTACAACAGGCTGCTCCACAATTTTTCCCATCGAAATTATACTGCACTGGCCGGGCGAAGGTATCGCAAGAAATGAATTAATGCCGAACATGCCCAACGCAGATAATGTAGTGCAGGCGCCGGTTAAATCGTCGAGAGTCAGCTTATTGTTTTTCGCTTTTTCAATCAGCCCATTTGTTGTTTTGGCAATTTCAGCAAGACTTTTCCTGTTCGCGCCCTTTACAATCGGTACAACAAGCCCTTTCGGCGCGGCTACAGCAAGGCCGACATTGACATCCTCGGCGAGTTCGATGTAATCGTCGTGGAAAGTTCCCTTTAACAGTGGATTTTGTTCGGCAGCCAGAGCTATTGCGCGGATTATAAAATCATTGAGAGAAATTCTTACGCCGAGCTGCTTGCTCAACGGTCTGCGTGTTTCGACGATTTTGTCAACAAGCGCCTTTGCGGTTATGTAAAAGCAGGGCTGCGTATGTTTTGACGTGAGCATACGCACGGCGATAAGCTTTTGAATCCTTGTCGGAACTATGCGTTTTCCATCCTCCGGAGTCATCAGGCACCAATTACTCGGCAGAAATTATGGATTTCATTTCGCCGAGAACCGAAGAACCTTCGGTCACAATTTTCAATGTGCCGTCAGGGCGGATGTAAAACGCTGTTGGTATGCCTTTTACTTCGCTGAATGGTGCGGGCAGATTCTCCTGTGTCGCGATGACGGTATATTTCATATTTTTGCTTTGGGCGGTTTTCTTAACCGTTTCGATATTTTCGGTTGAAATCGCCAGAATCGCAAGCTTGTCTTCCGGCATAATGTCTCGCAGTGTATTAAGATGCGGAACCTCCTGCATACACGGCTGACACCACGTTGCCCACATAACGACCATCACGTTTTTGCCGCGATAATCTTTGAGACTGTGCGTTTTGCCTGTTATATCCGTAACTTGGAAATCAGGCATTTCTTTGCCGTAGAACTCCGGCAGTATAGGATTCCAGCTTGTTCTTCTTTCGATAATACTCTTCAATGCGTTTGGATTTGTTGTGTTTGCTTCAGTTGCCTGCTCTGTCTGCGAAACGGCCTTTTCCTGCCCCTGTTCAGGTGCGGGCGTGCTTTTCTTGCAGCCTGTGAAAAGACTAAAGTTCACAAGACAAAAAACCAACGCTAATGAGAAAATCTTTTTTGTATTCATTATGTTCTCCGATTTTATTCAGTTTTTAAAAATATGCCTCGTTCATCGTCAACGCCTTTTATGAAGAGATTAAACCGATTATCACTTTTTAACTTTTCATAAAAGATATCTCTTGCGAATATTCCGCTGCCGGTTAAATACCGGTTATACACTTCGTTGACATCGCGTATCTGGGCGACATCTTTTCCGAAATAGTATATAAACGAAGCGTTGGCATTGCAATAAGCAATTATTTCCGTGTCGGGGATAGTAGTCTTTATTTGTTCAGTAAGCAATTTTATAGCATTGTCGCTCTGACGTTCTTCGCTGGTAATTTTAGGTATCGCAAAAACAAAAACACCTGCGACTATAACGGCCGCGGCGATATGTCCGAACATAAATGTTAGCGTAAATCTCTTGTCGTAACTTTTCCGCGTAAAAATCAAATCATCGAGAATGATTCCAGCCATAACAGCCATTGCGGGCATCAATGGAAGGATATAATGCTGACGTTTTCCGCCGCAGGCAGTCATAACGAGTATGCCGACCACAAACCAAAGCCAGTGATACCATAACGCATCGCGTTTTTCTTCCCATATTTTAAAGAACGGAGCAGTCAACGCCATAGGTATAAAAGCGCAATACGGAATTATATAAATGAACATAATTCCGAAATAATAATAGAATGGTTTTCCGCCGGGCACATATTCGCCTTCGGCTCTTGCAATATATTCTCTGTTCCATATTTCCGCAGCGTTCGGCAGGTGTTTCAACACCTCAATCGGCCAGGGCAGGACAATCAACAGGAATATTAATATGCCCGCCAGCGGCAGTACTTTGGGGACAAGTTTCCATTGCTTGAAAATAAGGAAATACAAAAACAATGCCGGTGCGATTAATGGGAGCGGGGCAGGGCCTTTGGCGAGCATTGCCAGTGCGAAACTGACCCAGAAAACAATCATAAACCAAATTTGCTCTCTGCGTGATTCGGTTTTAATGCCGGCGTAAAAGCTCAACATCGCAATCGTAACGAAAGTACACAATGCCATTTCAGGTCTGCCGGTGTGGCTATATCTTATGTAACCAAGTGTGGTTGACCATATAATCGCTGAAATCGCGGCAATGCGAAAACCCAACTGCTTACGAACAAAATAAAAAATCGCTGCTGCGGAAAGTATCGCTAAAAGTGCGCTTGGCAGACGAACTGTAAAATCATTTATTCCGCCCGCAACTTTCCCGATTCCTGCGAGAATCCAATAGCAAAGCGGCGTTTTGTTCAGTCTGGGTTCGCCGTTGACATAAGGTATGACCCATTCGCCAGTTTTTATCATATTTCTGGCAGCTATGGCTACGTAGGCTTCGTGATTGCCGACGGGCATATTGGCCAGCCAGGCAAAAGATGTAATTACAGGAATTACCAAAAGGGCACAAAGGATAATTCCTTTTATTTTTCTATCGTCCATAGTTTTTATCTGTTCTTTGAGCCTAACTCATCAATTTAATGATTTGCTTAAGGTCGTTAGGACATTCGACGGGCGGATTGCTGTATTTGCCGCCTTTGTCTTTGTGGTAACTGACCGTAACATTCGGGTCTTTAAGGCAATGGCCTGTCAGTACGCATGCGACGGTTTCTTCCGGTTTAATAATTTTTTCAGCGAGCAGCACTTCCAGACCTGCTACAGATGCCGCTGACGCGGGTTCGCAGCCGAGTCCGAATTTTCCGATTAACGCTTTAGCATCCGTTATCGCTTCATCGCTTACCGCGCGAACAACGCCGTTGCAGACTTCGAGTGCTCGCAGGCATTTTTTCAGATTTACCGGCCGTGAAATTTCGATTGCAGATGCGCAGGTGTGCGGCGAGAACTTTTTCGCTGTCAGTTCAGCGTAAAAATCGTTGATAATTTTATTGTCAATGTTCCCGTTGTTCCATTTGAGATTGCGTTTGTTTACAAGTTCTGTCAAAGTATCGGCGCCGGTTGCGTTGATAATCGCAAGTCTTGGAATGCGGTCGATAAGGCCAAGCTGCTTCAATTCGGCGAATGCCTTTCCGAATGCGCTTGAGTTTCCGAGATTTCCGCCCGGCACGACAATCCAATCGGGCGTTTTCCAATTCAAGCCTTCGAGGATTCGATACATTATTGTTTTCTGGCCTTCGAGTCTGAAAGGATTGAGCGAATTGAGCAGATATAATTTTAATTCAGTGCAGACTGCCTGAACCTGTTTCATACAATCGTCGAAATCGCCGAGGATTTGAATTGTCTTTGCGCCGTAGTCCATGGCCTGACTCAATTTTCCAAACGCGATTCTGCCGGAGCCTATGAACACTGTGCATTTCATTTTGCAAAGATGTGCGTAGAGAGCGACGGCGGCGCTTGTGTTGCCGGTTGATGCGCACGCGCAGGCTTTTGCGCCGACCATTTTTGCGTGGCTGAATGCGGCGGTCATACCGTTGTCTTTGAACGAGCCGGAGGGGTTCATGCCTTCGTATTGCAGATGCAGACAGCCGGCCTTCATTCCAACGACCTTCGCGATGTCGTCATTTTTTTGGAGCAATGTCTGGCCTTCGCCCATCGTAACTTTGAATTCGTCCGGGCAGAAATCTAAAAGCTCACGAAAACGCCACACGCCGGAGAAGTCGAGCTTGTTGTTTCTTGTCGCCCATCTTTTTGCGAAATCGGCCAGTTTTGCGGGTACTTCTATTTTACTCCAGTCGTACTGTATGTCAAGCAATTCGCCGCACTTAGGACATTTGAAGAATGCCTCTGTGCACGAGAATTCGGCACCGCATTGCGGGTTGATACACTTCTGAAAAGCCTTTTGTTTTTCTGCCATTTATTAATTGCTCCGTAAAATATTAGGACAGCATAATACCCTTTTTGAGCAAGGTTTGCAATAAAAGATATAAACAGCAGGGGGTGATGCAAAATGGCGATTTTTATCAAAATTTAGCGGGGGTATTTTAAAAATAATACAGTGAAGAGTGGCTGTTAGAAAGATTTTGCGTATTGTAAGTATTTGTTTTGTAGGTGGTTATAAAAAACGAAAAATTTTTTTATAAATATGGTTGACTCTTTGTAGTGGCGGGAGTATATTGTTGAACTCTTGAGGCGGACGACAATGTCTGATATGAAGACGTTTCGGCCGCTTTCTTTTCGGCCTTTATAAAGCTGGAAAGTTGCTCTTTGACAAGTTAACAGTTATACCACGATATGCAGCGAAAGTGTGGCGTTATTAGTCCTACGCAGGACTAATGATTAGCCTTAATTTGGTGTACACGGTCATTGAAAAATGACCAAATATAACAGACACTTTTGATGCGTAACAAATATGTTTGTAAGAGCTTTTTATCAGATTCCTGTATGATTACAGAGTCTATAGATCAACTTGAAGAGTTTGATCCTGGCTCAGAACGAACGCTGGCGGCGTGGCTAAGACATGCAAGTCGCACGCACTATGCTTAACCGTATGGTGAGTGGCGAAAGGGTGAGGAATAGATAGGTAACGTACCCTGTGCACCGGAATAGCGTCGTAAGTAGCAATACTTACTACCGAAAGGGGCGGTAATACCGGATAATGTTATTGATCGCATGATTGATAACCAATGGATTTATCGGCACAGGAGCGGCCTTTCTCCTATCAGCTAGTTGGTGAGGTAATGGCTCACCAAGGCTTTGACGGGTACCGGGATTGAGAGATCGACCCGGCACATCGGAACTGAGACACTGTCCGGACCTCCACGGAGGGCTGCAGTAACGAATATTGGGCAATGGGCGCAAGCCTGACCCAGCGACGCCGCGTGAAGGATGAAGTCCTTCGGGATGTAAACTTCTTTTAGGGTGCTGAAAGTCCGCAAGGATTGATCTAACCCAGAAAAAGTCACGGCTAACTCTGTGCCAGCAGCCGCGGTAATACAGAGGTGGCAAGCGTTGTTCGGAATCACTGGGCTTAAAGCGTGTGTAGGCAGATCAGTAAGTGTCTTGTGAAATCCCTCGTCTCAACCGAGGAACTGCTGGGCAAACTACTAATCTTGAGGTAGGCAGGGGTGCTTGGAACTCTTGGTGGAGCGGTGAAATGCGTAGATATCAAGAGGAACGCCTGTGGCGAAAGCGGAGCACTGGGCCTATTCTGACGCTGAGACACGAAAGCGTGGGGAGTGAACGGGATTAGATACCCCGGTAATCCACGCTGTAAACGATGCATACTTGGTGTTGGGAACTCTGACGTTCTCAAGACCGAAACAAAAGCGTTAAGTATGCCGCCTGGGGAGTACGGTCGCAAGGCTAAAACTCAAAGGAATTGACGGGGGCTCACACAAGCGGTGGAGCATGTGGTTCAATTCGAAGCAACGCGCAGAACCTTACCTGGGTTTGACATGCTTGGATGGCTTTCTGGAAACAGAGTAGTCTGCCCGCAAGGGTGAAACAAGCACAGGTGCTGCATGGCTGTCGTCAGCTCGTGTCGTGAGATGTCGGGTTAAGTCCCATAACGAGCGAAACCCCTGCTGTTAGTTACTCACTCCGCAAGGAGAGGACTCTAGCAGGACTGCCGGTGTTAAACCGGAGGAAGGCGGGGATGACGTCAAGTCCTCATGGCCTTTATGCCTGGGGCTTCACACGTGCTACAATGGCCGTTACAAAGCGACGCAAGACCGCAAGGTGGAGCAAATCGCAAAAAAACGGCCCCAGTTCAGATTGCAGGCTGGCAACTCGCCTGCATGAAGGTGGAATCGCTAGTAATCGCGTATCAGCGATGACGCGGTGAATGTGTTCCTGAGCCTTGTACACACCGCCCGTCAAGTGATGGGAGTCGGGAGTACCCGAAGTCGGATTGTTAACCCGCAAGGGAGACGTCTGCCGACGGTAAGCTCGATGACTGGCACAAAGTCGTAACAAGGTAGCCGTAGGGGAACCTGCGGCTGGATCACCTCCTTTCTAAGGGATAATTTAGACTCCGTCTAGCGGGTCCCGATTTATCGGGACTCTTAAATGACGGTGACTGTCAGGCACTTGTCTGCCTTAAAGACGCACCAACTGTAAAACTACTAAAAGCCCTGTCTTCGGACAGGGCTTTTTTTAGGTTCTCCGCGGATTTTGATGATACGGGATCATAATGGAATCGGTTTTTTTGCCAACTGTCTGAGGTTTAGAAAGAGGTAACGCAGGTTCTTGCATCCGCAGGATCGGTTGATGACCATACCTATTTTTCGATTGAACC